>NZ_JADNLF010000020.1:0-14621 GCF_015555825.1 Bacteroides clarus
CTGAGTGCGTCTACCAGATAAGGTTCGGTAACTTTCTTGTTCATTCCGTTTTCCATTGTTTTCTCGTAACGGATTTTACACTCAAACCATGTATGCATAATTTTCTATTTTAAATAAAAGTTTTGTTTCTGTCTATTTCAATCTCCATTAATTGCAATAACCTCTCTTCATCAGGGCTTGGCAGATATACACCGCATTCGGCACTCGCCCAATTGCGAAAACGCTCAATGCTCGTCGTCATTTCCGCCGTATCTAAATCAGTGGAACTACGTAAAACTTCCATTTCTCCCAAAAACTTATCATTAATCCTACGGGTGAATATTGCAGGATTAACCAGCTTTTTATAATAGTTCTGTTTTACGTATTCCAGTGTGTTCCCGGTCTCACAAGCGAAGAAGCCTAAAAGAGTGTGCAGGTATTTGTTCTGCTGCGTTGTCCTTTTAGGCTTCTTTTCCGTCAGTTCCACAATACAGCCCTTTGAGAATAGATGGTTGCATCGTATTTTGAACTGCTCTTTGTGGAGTGGGTTGGATAGGTCGTATTGCATAATATTTTAGAATGGCAAATCATCTTGCGGGGATAATCCCGGAGCTTCCGCAACTTGTTCCGGCGTTGGGCTGTTCTGAGCAGGCTTATATTCCTTGAAATCTCCAAAAATATATTGTGTGCCCTCTTTGCGCTCTTCCTGTTTGGGAGCGCACGTAATAAAATGGGTGTGCCCAAACTGTGAAGGCTCCTTGCGTTCGATAACCGCCACATTTAAATAAATTCTCTCTTTCCCGTCTTTGCAGACTACTTTCTTCATTTGCTCACGGGGAATGTCACTAAGACAAATGCTTCCTGTTAAAATCATAAAATCAATATTTTAAAGTTGATAAAGTTCTTCTTTCGTTTTCAACAAGCGGTATAGATTATTTGTATGTATATACTTGCAGAAATCTTCCACTATATTTTGATTGTATTCTTCAGACAAATCTGTCCGTACACATTCAATAGGTTCGTAAGGGATAAAAGCCGTAGACGTCACATCGGTGAGCATGTTACGTTTATACCCCTCAAATTGGAATAAATCAAAGTAGAAAACGGAGCAATCAAAAATATCAAGATAAAAAGTCCACTGGCATGATTTTGTATAATCTTCCGTATGTGGTGTGGAGTACTTGGTCTTAATATCCCGGATTACTTTGGCATACTTTAAATCCGCATAACCATGTACGTGTATATCAAAGTGTGAAGAATGGTAGTCTTTACCGCCGTGCACCTCATGCTGGGCATCAGGAAATTTATTCCGGTAAAAAATGGCATTTTCCACAGCTTTACTGTTCAACCTGACAATAACCCCGTCTTGTTCCTGCTCGAATATTCCTCTTCCTACATATGTTGCTTTCCCCGTTTCTACTATCTTATGAAAGCAAGAGCCTATCGCCGCATAAGCGTTAGGCTCTTTTATTCCCGCAAGAACATTAAGAAGACGTTCTTCTGTATCCCATATGGAATGTTTGTCCCTGAAACGCCGAAAGGCTTCTAAGGAAGTGACACTTATTCGATACATAACTATTGCTTTTTGAATGTAATAGCATAAGATGTGGTAGATGAACGCGCAGGCGGGAATATTGTATATATCTCACCGGTTTCTTCATCTATTTCCGTTTTATTGGTATTTACAAGCTTAAGGAAACTTTCACGTTGCTTTATTTTTTCGTCCACTTCTTCCTTTTCCTTGTTCAGTTTATCCCAAACAATGTCATTGCATCCTGCAAAATCATATTTCACAGATGTCTCTTTTACTTGAACAACAGCTCCTTTGTATGACGGGGTTTCGCCTTTTCCGTATTTTTCCGTTTCCTTGATTACCGCTTCTCTTATATCATTGTCTTTCAAAAACAGAGATATGGATTCACTGATACTTTTCATTTGAATAACAGCTTCTATGGCGCTTATTTCTCCGTCAAGTACTTTTTGGATAAAAAGGGAAGCTAATTGTTCCTGCTCTGATTTTGTAGCCGGAATTTTGCTAATTGATAATTCTTTACTCATGGCAGATTATTATTAATTCTGTATTGTTCGTAATTGGCAGATATGATATTTATATCTTCTTGGGAAACCTTATAACTTTCATTTATAAGGTTTACGAGTGAAAGTCGTTTGCCTTCATTTTTGGCTTTAGTCAAATATTTATATATCCACTCCATCAGCTTTTCGTCGTTAAGCAGTTCTTTGTTAAGCAACTTTCGATTGTCTGTAACAGGTGCCGCTTGCGTGCTTGTCTGGCTGTATTTTGTCGAATCTTTATCCCAATAAACATCAGCCCCCATTCCTAATGCTTTGCAAGCCACTGATATGGCGTCCGTTAAGGCCATTTTAAAGCATTCATCCGATGTATAGAGGCCGTTTTTTTCATTTGTCACAAACGAAGAACCGCCGACGCCCTGTATAGCCTCGCTCCATTCCCCGTTCATTTTTACAAAGAGGTTAATGTGAACAAAACTGGATATTACCCCGTTGCCACCATTTTCGTTCCACATCCGGATAATTTCATATTTCCATCCGAAACCGCACACTCCAAATTCTTCGGTAAGCATTCTTATGCGCCACATAGGGTTTATATCAGACATACCTTTTAATCTTCCCGCAGCAATACTTTTTATCGCTTCTTTGGGAACTTTTCTGACACGGTTGTATAAATCTAAGTTATTCTCCATAATGTTGATAATTTAGCAATATCTTGATAATCCCTGACTAACACAAAGCATCATCCTTTCATCTTCGAGTTCATCAGGCGTGTAGTCATATTGACTGCATTCGAGCTCCGTGCGCAACTCCTCGATGTCTTCTTCTATAAGCTGAATGATTTCTTCTTTTGAAGAATACCCATACTTGGAAAGATAGTCCAAATCGCAGGCCTTTACCTCGTTCAGTTCTTTGTACAGTTCTTCCAGTTCGTCTTTCATCGTCTTATGTTTTTAAACCGCCCGCACAAGGTTAAAGGGAAACGGTGCGCACTTCGCTTCTCTCACGGCTTTTAGTGCGGTAGTAGCACTGACCTTTTCTGCGGCTGGAATAAATCAAACCTCTATTATCTCAAATTTTCCTTTTTTGATATATATCTTATGGTTGTAGTAATCTTTGACTATTGCATAATCGGATTGAGGGCGAACATTACCTGTACAGTCCTCTACGTAGGAATTGCCGCAGGCTTTCACCGTTGCACTGCCGTAGGCTTTCACCGTTGCACTGTCGTAGGCTTCCACCGTTGCACTGCCGTAGGCTTTCACCGTTGCACTGCCGTAGGCTTTCACCGTTGCACTGTCGTAGGCTTCCACCGTTGCACTGCCGCAGGCTTTCACCGTTGCACTGCCGTAGGCTTTCACCGTTGCACTGCCGCAGGCTTTCACCGTTGCACTGCCGTAGGCTTCCACCGTTGCACTGTCGTAGGCTTTCACCGTTGCACTGCCGTAGGCTTTCACCGTTGCACTGTCGTAGGCTTCCACCGTTGCACTGTCGTAGGCTTCCACCGTTGCACTGTCGTAGGCTTTCACCGTTGCACTGTCGTAGGCTTCCACCGTTGCACTGCCGCAGGCAAATGAGGCTGTACTAACTACATGGGTATTCCTGGTATAAATACCGGCTTCCGATAACTCCTCTTCCGTGAAGTTGTCTTCCAGGTATTTGGCATCGACAATCTTTGCACTTCTCAAAACCCAAAACCAATTTTCAGCAATGGCTTTTAACAGGTCGGATTTTGTATTACTTCTTAATCCCATTGCATAGCCAGCTTGACATGCGCCAGCATTTTTGGCGCGGATTAATAGTTCTTCTTTTAATTCTTCAAATGTTTTCATATAATTGTTATTAATGGGTTTCAAATAAAAACCGGACTATCTTCACAGACCGCCCGGCTACGACTAAACAAATACTTCATCTGTGATGAATATGTTGCGACACCCGGATTCGAACCGGGACGAGTTGTCAAGCTCCACACATCTAAGGTTTGACCTTCCTATCATAGAGTGTATTGTGTCTACCATTCCACCATGTCGCAGTGTTTCCCGACCAGCATGTGGACGGGACTGTTTATATTAAAGTGTATCATGGATTATTCACCCTCACGGGCTTTTGCTCCCCTGAGCCAATTCGATTGGCAACATCACGTTATTATCAGGAAAAGGAGATAAAGGGCACACCAAATAAAATTTAAAGTGCCGAATTTTAAAATTATCATGGAACAAGATGCGCCCTTTGTTTTTTATTGTTACTTTTGCTATTGTCGAATTTTAAAATTTATTAATTATGAAAATCTCAAAAGAAAACCTAACTCTCGCCTTATCAAAACTCGCTCCAAAAGAGTTGAAATGCCCGGTATGTAAATGTGGTAACCTAAATTACGACACCGATGAAGTACAAAACATGATGTACGAACGCAGAGGAACAAGCCTTGTGATAGACAAGGTTGCATATAAGCCCGTTTTGTCAATGACATGTAGTGATTGCGGGTATATCATGCAATTTGACCTTATTCACTTAGTCGGCCAACAAAACCTCCTATGATGGAATTTTGGACGGGGCGCAATGATGATTCATTATGCAGATTTGATGGTAGTTTAAAATAACTTGTACCATCTTCTGAAATTATCCATCCTTTTGATTTTAATCCGCTTCTCTTCTTTGAAAGGCGGATTGATTTTTTCTTCTTTTTCATAAATAGGTACGCTTGCCTGTACAGCATTAGGTTTATAATGGAATAATTGCTCCCGTGAGCGTTCCGATGGTAGCTTTACTACTCTCAAACATCTATTGAGAGCCACGGGAATTATTTATTCTATTTTTTTGAACCGTTTATACCACGGCAAGCTGTTATGATACTCTATATCTCCTTCCAGTTCTTTCACCCTTCTGTTAAGAGCATTAATCATATCTTCCACTCCTTCCGGAAGGTCATTTTGGGAATATATCCAATAGTAATATGATGACTTACAGCCCAGATAGGAACTACTAAATATTTTCTGTTTCACCACGCCATATACATCTTTTTTCAAGGCGGATACTAATCTGGTTAAAGATTCACTGTCAATTGTATATTTACCGTTTATTTCATATGAATCCGGCATTTCTCCATTGACAATCTGAACATTGTCAATGTAAAAGGAAAGGTTCTTTCCGTCAAAAGTAACTTCTCTGTCTCTCATATTAATTTCAATATTAAGTGCTCCCTTCAACGCAACAATACGTGTTTGGCTTTTCAGCGTGCCCGAATTTGACGGGAAGGGAGTATCGCTATTTCCTTATCACTACCGCCATTGTACTTATAGATGTCCCACTTTCCTTGAATTCTCCGGCGCCGATTTCAAATACTTCTCCATGTACCTCTTCCAACCAGTTGCGAAAATCAACACATTTCTTTTCCGAAGCAATTTTCCAATGAGAGCTGGTAATGGCTGCGAGCGTTCCGCCTACCGCCAAACGCTCATACATAATCCTCACATGCTCTATATCTTGATTGCCTGAGAAAGGCGGGTTGGCGATAATCTTGGTATAGCTTCCTACGCTATCTTTCGTGAAATCCTCATCAAGTATTATCACATTATCAAGTGAATGAAGAAATTCTCTATTCTCCGGCATCAACTCATAGCATTCTACTGTTACGGAAGGACAAGCCCTATGAATGGCTTTAATGAGAGCACCACGGCCGGCACTCGGCTCCAGTACCGTATCATTTTCATGTATTCCGCCGGCAAGCATGACCAGCCAGTCCGCCACCTCAGCCGGCGTTTCAAAGAACTGGTATTCCTGCTGAAGATTGCATCGCTTGCCCTCTTTCAGTATAGAAAACACCCTCTCCGGATTGAACGGGAATGTGAACCCCTGTACCTTTCCACTTTGCCAGGAACCGCCGGCTTCCTCAATCCACTTCTTGGCTTCAGCATAGGATTTTTTATTAAATTGTACTTTCGGAAGTTTAAGAACACTGTCCTCAAGAGTACAATGTTTTAGTATATCTTCCACATTCCATTTCTTACCTTCATCAGCCTGTTTTTTCTTTTCGTCCGTTGGAGCGTCCGGCGCTAAAAGTGAAGATATTTTTTGAACAACCGTATTGCTCGCATCCATGAAGGTATTGACGCAGGATAGCGCTTCTATGAGAAACTCCGTGTCAACATGCCCGGTGGCATTATAAACATCTATCCCTTCAGTCATGGTCGACAGCTCATTGAGCTGCGCTACACTACCACGTAACGCTTTGATTAAAATCTCTTTTTTGTTCATCATAGCTTTTTTGTAAGTAAATTCTTGTTGTGTCTACACTACCATGACCGAGAAGGTCGGCCAGTTGAACGACATCCTTGTTCTTGCTTTTCTTCAGGTACATTTTAGCGAAAAAATGCCGGAAGGCGTGCGCATGCATCTTCCTTGAATCGATACCGCAATGTTTGCCCCATGCTTTCAAATGCTGTGAAAAACCTCGTTGAGTTAATGCACCGAATTTCCCAACAGCGAGAAGCCCCGTTTTACCGTTCTCTTTCATGTATGCCACTGCTTCCTGTCTCAACTGTTTTTGAAAAAAGAAGCGACGGTATTTATTACCTTTGCCGCGAAGCGTAACCTCACCCGCTGCCATGTCTTCCCACGTGAACTGGAGGAACTCCGACAGTCGGGCGCCTGTTGTGCCCAATACCTTGATAAAAAAGTAATAATCCTTGTTGGATTTCGTTTTCAGGAAATCCAGTAGTCGGTTGTATTCCTCTTCTGTCGGGACATTGTTCACATCAAGCTTACGCTTCATCTTAGGCCGTTTAAGCTCTATCGGCTTTTTTAGCCATTTGGAAAACTTTTCTAAAGCGGTGATACGCAAACGGATGGTTTGCGGGGACAGTGATTTCTCTTCCAAAGTCCGTATAAACCTCTTGCAGTTTTCCATACTTATATCATTGGCATATTCAAAGTATTGTTTTAAAGAGGTGTGGTAAATATCTACAGTATGCGAAGAGTAATCATTGCTATCGGTAAGCCATACTATAAAATCATTCAACAGTTTCCTGTTCTTTTCTGAAATGGTATCAAGCCTTTCCAATGTCTTTATTTTCTTTTCCCGACGGTTATACCCAATTTTAAGGTGGAATAATAAATCACAAATGGATTCACTCATCAATGGATAACGTGCCCCAATATTGGCATTTTCACGCTTATAAGCCAGATAACCACGGCGATTGATTTCCTCGGCGCTTTCAAGAAAATCCGTTACATATTTGATGTATTTGCCGATGGTATCATAAGTTCTACCCGTTGTGTACAGGTAGGAAATATAATTGGTTAAGATATTTTGTCTATTACTATCCATACTCATTTGATTAAATCACACCAACTGTTATCGCTTTCAAAAAAACATTGAAACCCTTTCGCCGTGTGGTTATTACGCAGCTTTCTACATACCCTGCCTACCAAAGATGGGCTAACGCCTAACGCACTGCCTGCTACTTGAATGGAAGGGAATACGCCACACAGACGTCCGTCTTTTATCAAAACCACGCTCTTTTTATTCATTCCGGCTCCGGTCTTATGCCATGCCCCACGGCCTTTGGCAAGGCCGGCAAGACTTCTCTTTTGCGACCGTTTGGAATGGTAAACCATTGATTTCCCCTTGTTGTGAGGAATACAACCTTTTAAGAATTTTCCGGTAACAAGGTTCCTGTTATGACGTTCCGGAGAAATATGCAATTCACTCATATTTAATAGTTTTTCATTTGCGCCAACGGGGAAATCCGATTTCCTGCATCTCGCATACCGTTGGCTATATATAATAAGCGTGTACGGCCGCCTTTCATTACCACCGCATACTTTATACCGATTTAAGACTGTATCGGACGCTTATGTTGTCTTTATGACCTTTGTCTCTTGCGATACGGGTGCCCAAACCGCATACTCTCTACCGTAGGACATTTCGGTGCGAAGAGACAATCACGATAACCAAGCCTATACGAAGTCACCGCGTTTCCGCTATCCGTAATTTCCTGATTAATATTAGAATAA
Source organism: Bacteroides clarus (assembly GCF_015555825.1). Classification (NCBI taxonomy): domain Bacteria; kingdom Pseudomonadati; phylum Bacteroidota; class Bacteroidia; order Bacteroidales; family Bacteroidaceae; genus Bacteroides; species Bacteroides clarus. The sequence continues at coordinate 8,026 of NZ_JADNLF010000020.1, forward strand.
GAATACAGTTTCAATGAAGACTTATATTCTTAATATCTACATCAATAAACCAATGAACGATTTATGAGCAAAGCTCAAATACTATATAATGCTCCCTCTGCACGATTCGAACGTGCGACCTTCACCACCGGAATACACAGACCGGAAATAACTAAACTTTCACGAACAATAACCGAGGCGACACTCTGCCTGGCTGAGATAAGAGGGGAGAAGAGTTGTTTTACACAACACGATTTCTTTCTATAAATCTTTCAATACTTTTCAAATCATACCAAATGGTACGGTTGTTATATTTAGAAAATGATATTTCGGCATTGTTCCTTAGTTTTTCCAAGAGTTTATCACTGCATCCCAAATATGCCATTGTTTCCTTAGCGGAAAGCCATATTTTTTGTACGGGTTCCACCTTTCCTATCTTTTTATGCCTTCCCATAACTTACCAACTTAGACTGTCGTAATATTCTTTGTTACTTAAATAAGTCTTTACGATTTGAGTATCGCTACAACCTTCACCGAGAGAATCAACGATAGCATTGTAGGCCATTTCTGTCATGTTGTATATGACTTCCTGATTATAATCTGATTTACCTGCAATTCCGAGAAGGAAGAAGAACCCGATAAACCCTATTGCAAATACGGTAATCTGTTTTGATATTTTATTCGCATTCATCATACTTGTATTCTTTTTGTTTCCTATTTTTCCCGTACTTGTCATTGTATAAGCATGTTAAGAAAAATGTATATATAAGCGCTCCAAATATAAGAGTGCAATAGTCGGGACATCCGTTTTCTATACATGGAAATATAACTGAAATCATTGCTAAATGAATTGCAAAAACAAATACTATCAGCTTGAATATTGACTTTGATTTCATCTTAGTTTAATTGAACTCACTTTACTACCTCTTTTAGCCTTAACGCTATTTTTTTGTTATCTTCCGCAAGTTCTATCGCACGCTCTATAATGTCGAAACGTCTTGTTTTCCCTTGCAACGCATTACTTACTGTAACTTCTGTTGTACCACAATCTTTAGCAATGATTTTGGTATATCCCTTGGGTAGGAGAGGGCGTAATGCTTTCAAATTCTCCATCAGATTTAACATATTCGGTTCTTTTCTATTCATATATACGTTATTTTACTTTGCTTCTTTATGAGTTATCAAGTATTGTTTGTAACTTTATAGTGCAAATGTAGTTTAAACTGGATAATTTGCAAAGTTTTCTGAACGTTTTTATTGTTAATAAATGCAAGTTTATTGAACATTTATAAATAAAACCATGAATATCAATAAGTTAAATGAATTAGTAAATTCAAGTAAACTGAACAAGGTTCAGATTGCAGAGAAGTGTGGAGTGTCAAGAACTACATTAGATAATGTATTGGCAGGTGCAGACGCTAAGATTAGCACAATTGAATCTTTGGCTAAAGTATTAGGAATAAGCATAGGGGCTTTATTTGGTGATGCAAGAGAAGATATATTATCTACATCTATAAATGGAAGCAGTGAACTTGAATTTTATAAGAGGGAAGTGGAAAGACTGCAAACTTTATTGAACAATCAGAAAAAGTCCACTAAAGTTGTCGTTGAACTTGATGTAGATGATGACGAGTTTATCAAAATGGGATTGAAAGATAAGGTTATTCAAATTTTAAATAAATAATTATATTATGAATAATAAGATAAAGATGTACGTGTTTGAGTATAACGAGAATGAAGGTAATTTTCACTTGAACGCAGGCAATGTGGAAGAAAACACAAATGGCTATCAAACCATATGTGGAACTTATGAATATATATGGCGTCCATTTGTTAATTGGTTATATAAAAGGTATGATTTTTATTCCAATAGACGTCCATCTTTCGAAGCAGTAAAGAAAGAATGGGAAGATTATCTTCAATTAAGGGTAGATATAAAAGAATACGAAAAGAAATTTACTAACAGCTTGTAGTATTAATTTACGATGAACGATATTAAAACCATAAGCGATGTATTACAAAGAATTAGAGAGTTTCTTAAAATTAAAGGAGTGTCGATGCTGCAAGTGTCTGATGCTTGTGGTATTAAGCAGAACACGTTTAGTCGCCAAATTGGTGGGGAGAGTGCACTAAGTGCATCTACCTTGTTATCCATTATTGGATGTTTTGCAGACGTTAATACGGAATGGCTGATACTTGGAGAAGGAGATATACTGAAAAGCAATGAAGCTGAAAAGGTTAATTCTGCATCAAAAAAGTATGACGCTGAAATAGAGATAGATAATGAAGGGTATTTGAAAATTAAAATAAAACAATAATTATGATAGGTTTAAATGGAATACAGATAGATGAAAAAGTGGGAGATTTGGATGTCATTTATAATGGCTCTGTGTTTTCATATGATGAAAATCATCCGGTTGTAATTTTAATTAACAGGTTACTAACAATTAATATTGAATTTAAACAAGACTCAAATAAAGAGACGGCAGCAATTAATTTTAATGGCACTGGCCATCAAATGAATATCATTTGCTATAATTTTTTTAATTTGTTAGGGGAAGGAACTCAGGCACCAATAAAAATAGGAGAATTGAACTCAAGGGAGTTATGGATAAGTTTTTTAGTAACATCATACAATTCCAATTCTCATTTGCTTCATTATGCTTTATATTATGGAAAAGAAAACCAATCAACAAAATAGAATTGATGTAAAAGGTAGGTTTAGTGCTAATCCTAAAACAAAAGAAGAATTTGATACAAAACCTAATTCTAAAGGGAACTTTGATTACATTGGAGAAATAAGCCAAAAAATAGGAACAGGAGATAATGCAAAAGATGCTATTGCATATCTATGCTTGAGGTGGTCTTTTATTTTACTTTCTGTGATTGTGATAATATTATCTATTTATAGTGTTGTCATGATATATATAAACAAAGAAGAGTCTTTTGTAGATAATTTATTAAAAGGGTGTGGAATAATAACTCCTATTATAACATTATTGCTTGGCTATATATTTGCTAACAAAATTAAGCGGTAAGATTATGTCGTAAGGTTGAATTTTTGAAATTGAATTAATACACAACAATGAAAACAATAGAATGTAAGAGTAAAGAAGATGCAGTGGAAATGCTTCAAGCTGCAAAAGAGTTTTTTCATGCCCATGTAGATATGGATATTGCCCCATCTGTAATTACGCTTAACTTGTCGTTAATAGATGCGGTTCAGAAATTTATCTCCGAATTAGGAAATAATAAAAGTCATACAGTTAAATAGACATATTATGAAAAACGTATTTTTTATCATTTTGTCAATAATAATTCTTTCATGTCAAAACAATGGCAAGCCCAAAGAGGCTACAAAAATGGAAACTATGGAAGAAAAATATGACAATGCCTGTAAAAAGGCTGCACTTTCCCCTCAAACAGTAGATACTGTATTTATGGGGTTAACTTTTGGTATGTCTGAAAAACAAGCTATGTCTCATTTGCGCAAACTACTCAAGGATGGTAAATTGGAAGATAATTTTGGCAGCTTGACATACACTTTAACTTTTGGTGAAAAAAGTGCAAGAGCAAGAATTAGCTTGTCTTATTTTCAAGATAAATTGTATGAGGTAAGTTTGAATTTTTATGAAATGACGGCGGGAGGCACCTCTGTGTTTGTTCCAATGGATGGGAAATATTTAATACAACCGGCAAGGTCGGCATTTACCCATAAAGTAAATACAACCAAAGATAAATACTCATCATACCAATATAATCTCAGCGGAATAGGATGGATGTTTTGTTTTATCAAAGATAATTTAATAGTTGAATTTTCTCCTCTTGGTAGAATGTCTTATACAAACGCTCCTGTTGAAAGAGCAAAAAAAATATTTGAAGCAAAACAAAAAGCAAAGAAGTCCAAACAGACCATGTCTGATTTATAGATTTAATAGAAACTATTGAAATATGGATAAAAATTTCATAATGATGTGTAAAACAGCAACTGAGCATTTAATAGAACATAAAAGTATTTCCGAAAAACAAAGTATTTCTATGTTTGGTATTAATGGAAGTGCTGTTTACGAAAAACTAAAAGAAATCGGTGTTGGAAAAAATATCGGGTATGGGGATTTGCAAGTTACATCAGAAGCGAAAAGGCTTATTAATTCCCAGTACTTCGAAATGTTGATTGAGAAGATAGAAAACGAGGAGCACGACCGAATGTTATCTAATAAAAGTAAAGAGGCTACTATAAAATCGGCTCGTATAGCCAAAATTGCATTGGTTTTATCGATATTGTCACTTACGGGACTCCCACAAATGTTTTTTAAATGGATATTTTCACTCATTTTCAATCCCGTTGATTAGCTTATCTGTAAAAACGTGAATGAAGTCTTTTTCGTTTAAAAGTTTTTTGTCGAATTTGTCGAAAAAAACTTTTTTACCATTTAAGATGATTTCTCTTGAATACATATTATTGGTATTGTCAACTGATAATGTGATTTCAATTTTGGTTGTTATATTTTCCATTGACTTATTTTTTGTGTAAATATACAATAAACAAATAATTTATCCAACCTGCCAGCCGTATTGCTGGCAGGGCATCATAACGTGAACGTTGGTCGAAACCTCAACGTGCATCTTACACTATCTGTTTATGCGGCAATTATTTCCTAATCTTTTCTTCATTTCAGCTATTGCCCTATCCAAAGAAGCAATCATCATTTCATAATCTTTGTGTGATGCGGCCACGTTATTCGCTATCACATTGCCAAGTTCCTCGATAGAGGCGCAAATATCGCCTACAAGTTGTTTGTTTTCTTCCATGATATTAATAGTTAAGTTAGTCACCTACGTAATGAGAACCGAAACGCCCTTTGCTGTTATTGGTATAGTAAGCGGATGCTGGGATTGACAAATCATCATAAAAGCTGCGCTTTGCAGGTTCGGCTAAAGAAACCTTCATAGCTTCTTTCTCTGCGTTTATCACTTCCTCATCAGATACACGCTTCTTTTCGTTAGCCCAAGCAAGCTTAAGGCAGTCCGCCCAAGTCTTTACACCGTGAGTGAGGGAATACAGTTTCATGTACTTCTTTATCTGATGGGCGGCTTTCATTATCTTGCTTAAGTTGTAACGTTTCATAATCGTTGTTCTTTATTGTTTAACTTTGACGATGCAAAGGTATAGTATTTACTATTCTAAACAAAATAAACAGATAGAATATACTGCCTTATTAATATTAATTAAGATAGTAAATACTGTGCTTTTTTCTAATAAGGCTAACTTTGCAATAAACAATCAATGAAATATGAGAATAAAAGAAGTTCTAAAAGAAAATGGCTGTACGCAACAGATGTTAGCCGATAAAATGAATGTGAGTTTGTCCGCTGTTAAGCAAATGGTTTCTGCCGAATCATTAACAACTGCTACTCTCGAAAAGATAGCCACCGCCTTAAACGTTCCTATGTGGCAACTCTTTGCCTCACCGGAAGAAATAGCCAAGCAGGCAAAGAACGACTTATGCCCGCATTGTGGGATGCCAATATCTATTAAAACAATGATAGAGAAGATATAAATATTATTTATAATCAGTCTAAATTACAAAGAAATCTGCCTCACATTTTGGTTACATCCTTATTTCTGCTTTACTTTGCATATAGTATCATAGTATCAAAGAGTATGGGAAGTGTTATAGAAAACAAGAAAGTTAAAGTTATTACAAAAAATCGCCAAGTAAAAACTAAAGGCGATAGATTAGGGTGGACTTTAAGAAGTGAAGTTAAGCATGTTCCTTTACGTGAAATCGCTGGTAGAGGAAAAATCGTTAATGAAACATGTTGTTTTATTTCGACCACTGCAAAAATGATTATGTAAATGTTCGATAGAATCCAACCATTTGAATTAAAATATATACAGAAAGCGTCTCCTAAAGAAGGGGACGCTTTTGATTTTTCATTGATATATAAATTTTATACTGATAGGACAAAGGAATATCAGAGATTAAAATATATAATCCGAGCAGAAGCTTATGAAGATGTTTTTGCAATAAAATTCTATGCTGCGAGAGATAGGAGATTAGATAATAAATATAATAGAATTATCAAGGCTCATGGTTATAAGGGAGCAATGGGGATATTTATTACCTGTGCTTCAGTAATTCCTATGATTATCGAAAAATATCCTAATGCTTCTTTTGCTGTAAATGGAGCAGAAAGTATGGATATGGAAAGTGATAAAGTGGAAAGCAGGTCAAACAACCAAAGATTCAGAATATATAAAAAAATAGCTTTAAACTTATTCGGAAGGAAAAAGTTCGAACACATCGAATATGAAAACGTAAGCTCTTATATTCTTGTGAATAGAAATAGCTGCCAAGATGTTCAAGAGAAGGCGGAATATATTAAGGAAATGTTTTTTAGCAGAGGATTTGAAGAGTAGAGTTAGGGCGTTGTTGAATAGGGCTGAATGCAAATTTTATTATGTAAATTGTATGCAAATGATTTTTGTATGTAGTATAAATATTTGATATACAGTGTTGTGTGTGTAATAAAATACAGCTTCCCAAGCTGAGGGTCGCGGGTTCGAGTCCCGTTTTCCGCTCTTTTGAAAGTCAGATAGTTATGTGTAAATT
>NZ_JADNLF010000021.1:0-10209 GCF_015555825.1 Bacteroides clarus
AGCTCGTCCCTTTCGGTGTCGGGCTGGTAGTTCTCCTTGATGAAGAAGTCCTGCTTGTGTACTATGGAGTAGTCGGGCAGCACCTTGATTGCCTTGTACCATGCCGAATGTATGGCTTCGTACTCGGCACTGGTGACGGTGAACAGTTCGGGCAGTTCCACCCGGAAAGCCACCGTGATGTCGGCATCCTTTGAAATGATGCAGCCGTTCTCTACCGCCAAAAGTGGAAATTTCCTTTCCAGCGTGGTAGCCTTTAATATATTCCTCATGGTCTTTCTTCCTTTCTTCTTTTGTAGTTGAATAATCGGGGTATCGCCTTTCGGCTGATAATGAAGCGGGGGTGTCTTTTGCGGGCGGCTGCTTTCATCAGCCCGTGTGTGCCATACCGGGCATTGAGCCGGAACGTCTGCCATACGAGCAGCAGCGAAGCCGACACGATGAAACCGATACATAGCCATTGGTTCACGCCTGCCATGAACAGGACGATGAACACCACGAAGACGGCGAGCAAGCCGCCGCAAAAGATGAAAAGGTACTGGCTTTTCAGCCCCTTGAACTCCACCGGCTTTCCGATACCCCTGTTTACCGGATATTCAGACATAGCCGCTGGTTTATAGGAAGAACGACCGTAGGATAGTGGCGGCGACAATTAAAAAGATACATGCCCCGAACCAACTGGCGGCAGTCTTTGAGGTGTCGGGGTCACCGCTTGAAAATTTGTTATACACTTTTACCCCGCCAATCAAGCCGCAGACCGCCCCGATTGCGTACACCAATTTTGTTCCGGGGTCGAAATACCCGGTGATTAGGTTCGTGGCTTCGGTGATACCCGCCTGCCCGTTGCCCTGTGCGTAGGCACTTACCGCAGCGGCAAGGATAGCCGCCGACAAAAAGATTTTCTTTTTCATTGCGAATTGGATTTTAATGCCGGGGTAGCGGGTGGATAGTCCGCTGTCACCCGGCGGATGAATAACTTGAAATTTTAGTGGCTGCGGCACGGATGCCGTCTGTTGGTTTTAGGGTTGCCAATCAACCGTAATCACGCTGTTTCATGTTGTCAGTCTTATACATTATTATATTAAAGGAAGTCGTTCATGTCGAACGCTTCGTGTTCCTTGCTTGTATTGCCAGTTCCAGCAGCCGTAGCCAGTTCCGCTTCGTTGCGCCCCAACAGTTCCGCTACCTTTGCCAGCCCGCCGTTGATGTTCTCCACCACCGCATTGTAGAGGTTCGTCCCCTCAATCCTTTCCAGCGTCCCGGCGGCTTGCCGCTGTTCCGCTTCGGTGGGGTTATCGGCGTTCGCCGTGCGTACCGCTTCGCCCAGTTCGTCAAAGCTCACGCCCGTAGCCCGCCCGGTATCATCGTCACCGTCCATGTACCCGGCTATTTCCTCGTCCTCGTAGTCGGGTTCGTCATTCTCGTAACCGGGCGTTTCTTCCGCTTCGGGTGTTGCTTCCGAAATGTTTTCTTCCAGCTGTTCGCCAGCCTGCGGCGCAAAAATAGTATCATTTTCAACCGCTTGCGGGAGGTGTCCCGATTTGTCCTGCGCTGTCCCGATTAGTCCACCCTTGTATCGGCTTTCACCTACCAGCGTGTAGCCGTTTGCCTGACTTTCGGGAACAGTCTTGTCGCTTGTCCCCTTTTCGGAACTTCTGTTGTCCGTGTAGCGATACCATAGCCACAGGGCGATATAGTACGCCAAAAGTCCGGTAAGTATGCAATAGATTACCATAGCTAAAAGGGCTTTTGGAAGTGGCTTTCGTACAGGGCGTTTATCTCGTCTTGGTATTGCTCGAAGTGGCGCAGTAGAATATTCTCCACGTAGCTGCTTACCGTTACCTTTCGCCCGCCTATCACCGTCACGATACGCATCAGCTTCTCGTGGGTTGTGCGGCTCACGTACAAAGGCTGTCGGTCGGTCAGCTCCACTTTCTGAAAGTAGGTTTCCCGGTAGTCGCCCGTGCCGCCCTTGCGCCTGCGGGGTGTCGGTTTCTCCACCCGTACCACTTCCTCTTGTTGTCCCTCTTGGGTAATAACCTTTTCTCCACCGGGCAGTGGCGCATCATCCGGCAGGTTCTCCCGCTTGGCTGGTACGCCCTGCGAGATAAGTTCTTTCATAAAATCCTCGTCTATCTTCGGCATACCGCCGCTTTGCTTTGCCATATCACTGTAATTTGATGTAATACACTATTTCCGTTATCAGTTCTTCCAAGTTGCTTCCCCTGACCAGCGGGCGGCTGGCGGGAAAGAGCGTGGAGCGGAACACCGCCTTTTTATCTGCCACCAGTTCTTTTTTGTAGCGTTTGGTGTCGGGGATAAAGGTTTTCATCAGCGGCAGTTCCAGTTCCTTAATGGTTTTGTCATAGGCGGCGTAAAGGTCTGTTTTCTCCCGCCCGTCCACCATGTTCCAAAAGAGATACAGCCCGGCAAGTCGGCAGGCTTCATTCCTCACTAATAGCTTTTGGATAGCCATTGCGAACGACAGGCTGCTTTCCAGCACCACCTTGTCGGCTGAAATCGGGGTGAAAATATAGTCCATGCCCGCAAGGGAGTTGATAACGCCCTCACTATTCACCGTGCCGGGCAGGTCGAAAAACACTATATCCGGTACGTGTCCGGCGGCTATATATTCGTCAGCCGTTGCAATCGCCTTTTCGGGCGAACTGCACAGCACCGGGTAGGCTTTCTTTCCCAGCCGGGTAAACTGTTCATACGCCATGCGCTTGTAATCTTCATCCGCCCCGACCTGCTCGGCATCTCGCTTGCGCATCCCGGCAATGGAGTGTTGGGGGTAATCGCAATCCACCACCGCCACATCGTAACCTTTGAGGTAGTAGAGGTAACTCGCCGCCAGCACGGTAAAGGTGGTTTTGCCGACCCCGCCCTTTTGGGTGGAAAAGGCGACATAAAGGGGTGTTTTCTCGTTTTCCATATTGCTTCCTTTCATTGTTGGTTGATAGATTTGTTTATTGCTTTCAATCATTCTGTATTTTTTTCATTGTTTCTATCTCTCAATATTGCTGTCTTGAAATATTGAAAGACTGTTTTATTTCAATATTGTTTTATTGTTTTCTTGCTTTCATTCTTTCTTGAAATACTGAAATCCCGCTTTCTTGAAGTCTTGCTTTCAGCCAATCTTCCTTGCTTGGGCTATGGCTTTCCATATTGCTTTCAATCTTGAAATCTTCTGCAAATAAAAGAAGAAAAAACGTCCGTTTTCAGATGTGTCCCGATTTGTCCTGCGTTGTCCCGTTTTGTCCACCAACCGACTATTTCACAGCATTATAAATCACCGTTACTTTGCAACGGAGTAACGAACCGCAGGGGGCAGGGGTGTAAAACCGGGCAGGTTAATGGCTGGGCTTTCCGTTTCACGCTAACCCCAATCCGTCCGTGACGGATTTCGATTTTCGCCAGAAAATAGCAAGGTGTGTTCTATGGCACATAGAACCGTTTTCCGTGCCTGAAAACGCCTTGCCCCTTGCGGGGGTAAAAATCACTCCGAAGTCGTAATTTTTTAATCCAAAGAAGCATGGAAACAAGAAAATCTAACAAGGGCGGTCGCCCCGCCCTCGCAGACCCGGCGAAGCATCGCCATGTCCTTTACCTGAACGACCGAGAGAACGCCCGCTTCCTCTCGCAGTGGGAGCAGTCGGGCGTCACGAGCAAGTCCCGTTTCATTGCCGCCCGGTTGTTCGGCGAGCCGTTCCGGGTGGTGAAAGTGGACAAATCGGCAGTAGAATATTGCGCCCGGCTGACCGAATTTTATGCCCAGTTCCGGGCGGTAGCGGTCAATTACAACCAAGTGGTAAAGGTTCTGAATAGTAACTTTTCGGAGAAAAAGGCACTGGCTTTTCTCTATAAACTGGAGAAAGCGACTACCGAACTGGTTGTGTTGAACCGTCAGGTTATCGACCTGACAAACGAGTGTAAGGAACTATGGTTGCCAAAATAAGCACGGGCGGCAATATGTTCGGCGCACTGGTTTACAACCAAAACAAGGTGGACAGCGAGGAAGCAAGGGTGCTTTTCTCCAACCGGATGCTGTTAAGTGAGGACGGGCATTTCTCTATCGGCGAGTGTATGCGCAGCTTTGAAATGCAGATGCCCGTCCAGCTATCCACCAAGAAGCCGATACTTCATATTTCCATAAACCCGCACCCGGAAGACGTGCTGACCGACCAGCAGCTTTCCGACATCGCACGGGAGTATATGCAGAAGTTGGGTTATGGCGACCAGCCCTATTTGGTGTACAAGCATACAGACATCGACCGCCACCATATCCACATCGTTGGCTTGCGGGTGGACGAGAACGGCAGACCGCTGAATGACAAGTTCGAGCATCGGCGCAGCAAGCAGATAACCCGTGAACTGGAAAAGATATATGGGCTTCACCCGGCAGAGCGAAAGGAACGTGCCGAACGCCCGGAACTTAAAAAGGTGGACTACACCGCCGGGGACGTGAAACACCAAATCGGCAATACCGTGAAAGCGGCTTGCTACGGCTACCGCTTCCAGTCGTTCGGGGAGTACAAGGCTTTGCTTACTACTTACAACGTGTACGCCGAGGAAGTCAAGGGCGAGATAAACGGCAAACCTTATCAGGGCATAGTCTATTCCGCTATGAACGACAAGGGCGAAAAGGTGGGCAACCCGGTAAAGGCATCCCGCATCGGCAAGTCGGTGGGCTATGAAACGGTGCAGCGCAGAATGGAGAAATCGGGCGAAGCAATCAAGAACGGGAAACTGAAAGAGCGTACCCGGAAGATTGTAGCCACTGCCATGCAGACTGCCCGTAGCCGCAAGGGACTGGAACAGCAGCTAAAGAAACAGGGCATTGACGTGGTATTCCGTCAGAACGACAGCGGGCGCATCTATGGCGTTACGTTCATCGACCACGACAGCCGGGTGGTGCTGAACGGTTCACGATTGGGCAAGGAGTATTCGGCGAACGTGTTCAACGAACGCTTTTCGGGGGAAACAGAAAATATGCACCAGCCTGAAATGGCAGTACCACGGCAGGAACAATCCACGCATCAGGAACAGCCGGGGTTCACGCCGAAAGCCGACATCGTTTCGGGTGTGGCTTCCGTGCTGGGTGCTTTTGGTGGTTTGTTGGGCGGCGGTACATCAGGCGGTGACGATCCGCAGGACACCGCCCGCCAAAAGAGAAAGAAGAAGAAAAAGAAGCGCACAAGGCGCATCGACTAACTTAAAAAAACATTACAATCATGCAACAAGAAGATGATTTGAGAGGGCTTGCAAGGGTCATGGACTTTATGCGGGCTGTCAGTATTCTATTCGTGGGAATAAACGTGTACTGGTTCTGTTACTCCACCCTGAAAGAGTGGGGAGTGACGTTTGAAGTGATAGACAAGATACTGTGGAACTTCCAGCGCACCACCGGGCTGTTCTCGTCCGTCCTTTGGACGAAACTTTTCTCCGTGGTGTTCCTTATCCTGTCGTGCATCGGCACTAAGGGTGTGAAAGAGGAAAAGATAACGTGGACGAAGATACATTGCAGCCTTGCGGCGGGTGTGGTGCTGTTCTTCCTGAACTGGTGGCTGCTGGAACTTCCCCTACCACACACGGCAGGTACAGTGTTTTATATCGCCACGCTGTCGGTGGGCTATATCTGTATGCTCATGGCGGGCACATGGATGTCCCGGCTTTTGAAGAACAACCTTATGGAAGATGTCTTTAACATGGAAAATGAAAGTTTCCAGCAGGAAACAAGGCTTATCGAGAACGAGTATTCCGTAAACCTGCCGACCCGGTTCTATTATAACAAGAAGTGGAACAACGGTTGGGTGAACGTGGTAAACCCGTTCCGTGCCAGCCTTGTATTGGGAACACCGGGCAGCGGTAAGTCGTATGCCGTGGTAAACAGCTACATAAAACAGCAAATCGAGAAAGGTTTTGCACTCTATTGTTATGATTACAAGTTTCCCGACCTGTCGGAAATCGCTTACAATCATCTGCTTAACCACTTGGACGGCTATAAAGTCAAGCCTAAATTCTACATTATCAATTTTGACGACCCCCGCAAGAGCCACCGATGCAATCCGATAAACGCCAGCTTCATGTCGGACATTGCGGATGCCTACGAAGCCAGCTACACGATTATGCTCAACTTGAACCGCTCTTGGATAAGCAAGCAGGGCGACTTTTTTGTGGAAAGCCCGATTATCCTTTTGGCGGCTATAATTTGGTATTTGCGTATCTATCAGGGCGGTAAGTATTGCACGTTTCCCCATGCCATAGAACTGTTGAACAAGAAATACGCCGATGTGTTCACGATTTTGCGCAGCTATCCCGAACTGGAAAACTACCTTTCTCCATTCGTGGATGCTTGGGAATCTGAAGCTAATGAACAGTTGCAGGGGCAGATAGCGAGTGCCAAAATCCCGCTTTCCCGCATGATAAGCCCGGCACTTTACTGGGTAATGACGGGTGATGATTTTTCACTGGACATCAACAACCCGCAAGAGCCTAAAATACTGGTTGTCGGCAACAATCCCGACCGTCAGAACATCTATTCGGCGGCACTGGGATTGTATAACAGTAGAATAGTGAAGCTGATAAACAAGAAAGGTCAGCTTAAAAGTTCGGTGGTAATAGACGAGTTGCCAACAATTTATTTTCGGGGACTTGATAACTTGATAGCCACCGCCCGAAGCAACAAGGTGGCGGTTCTGCTGGGCTTTCAGGATTACAGCCAGCTTACACGGGACTACGGGGACAAGGAGAGCCGGGTGATACAAAATACCGTGGGTAACGTGTTCAGCGGTCAGGTGGTCGGCGAAACGGCGAAAATCCTTTCCGAACGTTTCGGTAAGGTGTTGCAGAAACGGCAGAGCATGACAATCAACCAGCGGGAGAAGTCCACCTCGATAAGCACCCAAATGGACAGCCTGATACCCGCCAGCAAAATATCCAACCTCACGCAAGGCATGTTCGTGGGTGCGGTGGCGGACAACTTCGATGAACGGATAGAGCAGAAGATTTTCCACTGTGAAATCGTGGTGGACAATGAAAAGGTGAAGCGGGAAACCGTACGCTACGTGAAACTTCCGCAGATTATCGACTTCACGGACAAGGACGGCAACGACCGGATGCAGGAGGAAATACAAGCCAACTACGACCGCATCCGTCAGGAAGTCCGGCAGATAGTCGAGGACGAGATAACCCGCATTAAGAACGACCCGGAGTTATGCCACCTGATAAGGGAAGAAGAATAACAGATATTCTTTCCTGACCCACAGTATTTTTACTAATTTTGCAACCAAAGAAATGATTATGAATGAAAACCAAAATATAGAATGGAAAGAAAGCTGGCGTGACGAGTATCTGAAATGGATATGCGGTTTTGCCAACGCCACAGGCGGCAAGATATATATAGGTATGAATGACAGCGGTAAGGTGGTCGGTGTCGCCGATGCCGACAAGCTGCTGGAGGACATACCGAACAAAGTGCGTGACGTGCTGGGTATCATCGTGGACGTGAACCTGCTGGAAGAAAACGGGCTGAAATATATCGAGATTGACGTGCCGCCTTATTCAAACCCTATCAATTACAAGGGGCAGTACCATTACCGCAGCGGCAGCACAAAGCAGGAATTGAAAGGTGCGGCATTGAACCGCTTTATCCTGCAACGCACTGGCAGGCATTGGGATGAATTTCCCATAGAAAGAGCCAAAGTAGAGGAATTGTCGGCAAACGCATTAGACCGCTTCCGTAAGGAAGCAGCGAGAAGCGGACGTGTGGACGAGGGTGTTTTGAACGATAAGACCGAACACCTGTTGCACGATTTACGACTAATAGACGATGATACCCGACATTTGACCCGTGCCGCCTTGCTGTTGTTCCACCCTGACCCGGAACGGTTTGTAACCGGGGCATATATCAAGATAGGTTTCTTCCGGGACGATAAAGGTAACTTGGAGTTTCAAGACGAGGTTCACGGCTCTTTAATGGAGCAGGTGGACAAGGCAATGGACTTGATAAAGACCAAATACCTGATTTACCGCATTTCATACGAGGGTATATCCCGGCGTGAAACGCCGCAGTTTCCGGTGGAAGCTGTCAGGGAGTCACTGATGAATGCCATAGCCCATAAAGATTACGCCAGTGCCGTACCCATTCAGATTAGCGTGTTCCCCGACCATATCACTTTTTGGAACGCCGGGCAGTTGCCGGAGAACTGGACAACGGAGAAACTTTTTGAAAGCCACCCGTCCACTCCCTATAATCCGCTAATCGCCAACGCCTTTTTCAGAAGCGGGGACATTGAAAGCTGGGGACGTGGTTACAAGCGTATTTTGGAAGCGGTCAGCGCATACAAGCTGTTGCCGCCCAAACTTGAAATGTTAAGCGGTCTGATGATTACCTATTATACCGATATACGTTCGCAACTATTGGCGCAGCGGGTGGATGAAAGGTATATTTCAGTTGTCGAGTATGCAGCCAAGAACGGACGTGTCACGAACTCGGACGTACAGAATATTTTGGGGGTAAGCAAGCCGACAGCATCCCGCATACTCCAGCAAATGAATGACTGGCTGGAAATGCAGGGTAAAGTGGGTAAAGGAACTTATTATACACCTAAATGGCTCACTAACGTATCAAGGATATAATGCTAATATTTATAATGTGTTGATTATAAGCTATAAATGGCATATCCAAATGGCTCACAAATGGCTCATCTAAAGAGAGTGATTAATTTCGCTCTCTTTTTTATGCCCGTTTCCAATTCTGCAACCATTAATTGCAGTAATTTGTAATTCATCCTACCCGGACAAATCAAGACAATACAGGACAAATACGGACACTCCTTTCCGCCTATCCAAATATAGCATATTTAGTGGCTACCTTTGGGCGGGATTATTCCCGTAACCACTAAAATTCCAATTATTTATGGCAAACAGAATGACCCCGCCCGCAGAGGGGCAGGAAAAAGACGTGCTGCTGGTCTTGGATAAACAGCAGGGAAAAGTGAGTGCCGTCAAGGGTATCGACAAGGAGGGCAATTTGCAGACCGTATCGCCGACACATGGCAGCGAGTTCGTGCAGGTGGACAAGAACAGCGATGTGTTCAGCAACTTCCTTTCCAACTTCTACCGTAAGTTTCAGGACACTTCCGGGCTGGAACTTTTCAGCGTGAGGGCTTCCGAAGCGGAGCGTAACGCAAAGGCAATCGAGGACAACCACCGCAACCCGACCCCGGAGGGCAACAAACGAACGGGAATGCTACGAGTTCCGAAGCCCGACTTCCATGAGTTCAAGCAGGGCTACCGCTTCGACCCGGCAAAAATCGACTGGGAGAACTTGAAAAAAGTCGGCATCACCGCCGACACCCTGAAAAACACGAAAGACTTCGACCGGGTGATGCGTGGCTACAAGTCCCGCAATACCTACACCGTTTCGGGGACGGTAGGCGGCTTTTACCTCAAACCTACCGATGTCAAACTCTCTTTCTATCAGGCTAAGGACGGCACGGTAGTACCCAAACTGCACGGCGTACAGCAGGATGAAAAGTTGTTGCAACGCCCGTTCCATGAACACGAGTTCACCAAGCAGGAACAGGGCAACTTGCAGGGTACTGGCAACTTGGGCGGCATCGCCCAAATCAAAGACCCGAAAAGCGGCGACCAAATCCCCGTGTTCGTCAGCCGGGACAGGTACACGCACGAACTGGAGTACATGCGGGCAGACAAATGGAAATGCCCCGATACAATCTGCAACGTGAAAGTCAGCCCGGAGCAGAAAGCCGCCTTTGAAGCCGGGCAAGCGGTCAAAATGGAAAACCTGCAATTCAGGGACGGCACGAAGCGCAGTGCCTATTTGCAGGTCAGTGCGGTGGAGCGTGGCTTGGAGTTCCTGCCCCGTGCCGCAGTCCAGTTCTTACAGCAGGGGCAGCAGCAGGTAGCCGGGATAAAGGACGGCAAGGGCGTGGAGTTCAACGGCCATGTGCAGCCAAGCGCACAGGGCAAATCACCCGACAAGGTGCAGCCGAAAGACGTTACCCCCGCCGCCGAGAGCCGGACACAGGTAGCAGTCAATACAGAGGGCAAGACCAACGAAGCCACCAAGCAGGGCAAAGAGCCGCTGAAACAAGGACAGCAGAAGCCCACCGCCAAGCAGAAAGAGAAGCAGGACAAGGCGCAAGACAAGAGCCTGAAAGCGGACAAGCCCAAGAAGTCCAAAGG
>NZ_JADNLF010000022.1:0-9180 GCF_015555825.1 Bacteroides clarus
ACCCTTACCCGGCTGGCGGCATCGGAAATCACCGGGCAGGACGGAAAGGCGGGCATCATCGAGAAATACTTCTCGCTATCGCAGACCGACACCACCTGCCTGAAAGACATCGGACTGTACCCGGAAGAAATGCGTGTCGGGGACGATATACTGTGCCTGCACACGCTCTCGGACGTGGAAGATTTGCCCGGCAAGGTCGGAACGGACACACGGTTTGAAAAGCTGTCCACCGATAGAAGCGATTGCAGGTTAAGTTTTGCCGCCCCGGTGGGCGTGCTGTTGTCGTGTAACCACGTCTATAACCAGTACATCTTCATAGACGACCACGCCGAGAACCTGAAAAACTTCGAGCAAACCGCCCGGAACATGCAATCACTCTCCCGTTACTCCCGTGCCAACCAAGTAAACAAGGAGTGGATAGACGAGTACCTGAACGAAGCCCACAGCAAGGGGCTTGTATCGGTGCGCTGCCACTGCAACGTCATGGCATGGAGTGACGACCGGGACGAACTCAAACGCATACGCAACGATGTGGGAAGCCAGCTTGCCTTAATGGAGTGCAAGCCACGCCACAACACGGTCGATACGCCCACGCTCTTTTGGGCGGGCATACCCGGTAACGAAGCCGACTTCCCCGCAGAGGAAAGTTTCTACACATTTTTGGGGCAGGCTCTCTGCCTGTTCGTGGAAGAAACGAACTACAAGAGTTCGCTTTCGCCGTTCGGTATCAAAATGGTGGACAGGGTAAGCGGTCGCCCGCTGCACATCGACATTTCGGATTTGCCCATGAAGAAAGGCATCACCACCAACCGCAACAAGTTCATACTTGGGCCGAGCGGGTCGGGAAAGTCTTTCTTCACCAACCACATGGTGCGCCAGTATTACGAGCAGGGTGCGCACGTGCTGCTGGTAGATACGGGTAACAGCTACTTGGGGCTGTCCCAGCTTATCCACAACCGTACACACGGCGAGGACGGGATTTATTTCACCTATACAAACGAAAACCCGATAGCGTTCAACCCGTTCTATGTCGAGGACGGGGTATTTGACATCGAGAAGAAAGAGAGTATCAAGACCCTTATACTCACCCTGTGGAAGCGGGACGATGAAGCCCCCAAGAGGTCGGAAGAAGTGGCGTTGTCCAATGCGGTAAGTGCCTATATCGAACGGATAGGCAATGACCGTTCGGTAACGCCCTGCTTCAACACGTTCTACGAGTTTGTCCGGGATGATTACCGACAGCGGCTTGCCGAAAAGAACGTCAGGGAAAAGGATTTTGACATCGACAACTTTCTGAACGTGCTTGAACCGTACTATCGTGGCGGTGAATACGACTACCTGCTGAACTCCGACAAGGAGCTGGATTTGCTACATAAACGCTTCATTGTCTTTGAATTGGACAACATCAAAGACCACAAGATTTTATTCCCGATAACGACTATCATCATCATGGAAGCCTTTATCAACAAGATGCGCAAGTTAAAGGGAATAAGAAAATTAATCTTGATAGAGGAAGCGTGGAAAGCGATTGCAAGCGCAAATATGGCGGACTACATAAAATATTTGTACAAAACCGTCAGGAAGTATTTCGGGGAAGCGATTGTAGTCACGCAAGAGGTAGAGGATATTATTTCTTCGCCCATAGTGAAAGAGAGTATCATCAATAACTCGGACTGCAAAATCCTGTTAGACCAAAGAAAATATCTGAACAAGTTTGACAGCATACAAAACCTGCTCGGATTGACCGACAAGGAGCGTTCGCAAATATTGTCTATCAACATGGCGAACCACCCCGGACGGAAGTACAAGGAAGTTTTCTTTTCGCTGGGCGGTACGCAGTCGGCGGTGTACGCCACAGAAGTTTCGTTGGACGAATACTACACGTACACTACAGAGGAAAGCGAAAAAATGGAACTGTTCGCCCTTGCCGACAAGCTGGGCGGCAACCTTGAACTGGCTATCAAGCGGCTTGCGGAAAACAAACGTAATCCCCAATCATCAACGACTTAAAATTTAGGAACATGAAGAAAATAATCCTCTTTATGGCGGTGTGCCTTTGCTTCATCGGCAAGGCATCCGCCCAGTGGGTGGTGTCAGACCCCGGCAACTTGGCACAGGGCATCATCAACACCACCAAGCAGATAGTGCAGACCTCTACCACAGCCAAGAACACGCTGGACGGCTTCATGGAAGCGCAGAAGATTTTCCAGCAGGGTAAAAAATATTACGATGCGCTCAAAGCGGTGCATGACGTGGTTAAGGGCGGTGTCAAGGTGAAGAAGTCCATTGAACTGGTGGCGGAAATATCCGAAATCTACGTGCGCAACTTCCAAAACATGCTGGCAGACCCGAATTTCACGCCTGACGAACTTTCCGCAATATCGTTCGGCTATGCCAAACTGATGTCGGAAAGCTCGGACGTGTTGCAGGACTTGAAAAATGTAGTGAACATCACGGGTATGTCGCTGACGGATGCCGAACGGCTGGCAATCATCGACAACGCTTATCGAAGTTTGCTCAACTACCGCAACCTTGTGAACTACTACACCCGCAAGAACATATCCGTGTCCTACCTGCGGGCGAAGAAGAAGAACGACACCGACCGGGTACTGGCTCTCTACGGCTCGGCGGATGAACGCTACTGGTAACATATAAATATGATATGCCTATGTTATTAGCAGCGGTGGATTTTGACAACCTGCACCAAGTGTTGCGGGTGCTGTACGATGAAATGATGCCCTTGTGCAGTAACATGACGGGGGTAGCCAAAGGGATAGCCGGGCTGGGTGCGTTGTTCTATGTAGCCGCCAAAGTGTGGCAGTCACTCGCACGTGCCGAAGCCATAGATGTGTACCCGCTACTCCGTCCCTTTGCGCTGGGGCTGTGTATCATGTTTTTTCCCACGTTCGTGTTGGGGACTATCAACACGGTATTGTCGCCAGTGGTGAAAGGCTGCAACCAGCTTATGGAAACGCAGACTTTCGACATGAACGAGTACCGGGCGCAGAAAGACCGACTGGAGCATGAAGCCCTGATGCGAAGCCCCGAAACGGCTTACCTCGCATCGGACGAGGAATTTGACAGACAACTGGAAGAACTGGGCTGGTCGCCCTCCGACATGGTGACAATGACGGGCATGTACATGGACAGGGCGGCATACAATATCAAGAAGTCCGTCCGGGACTGGTTCAGGGAACTGCTGGAAATGCTCTTTCAGGCGGCGGGGCTGATTATAGACACACTGCGCACGTTCTTCCTAATTGTGTTAAGCATACTGGGTCCGCTGGCGTTTGCTATTTCCGTCTATGACGGTTTCCAAAGCACGCTGACCCAGTGGATTTCACGCTATATCTCCATTTACCTGTGGTTACCCGTGTCGGACTTGTTCAGCAGCGTGCTGGCTCGCATACAAACGCTGATGCTCCAAAAGGACATCGAGCAGCTTTCAGACCCGAACTTCATCCCGGACGGGAGCAGCACCGTGTATGTAATCTTTATGATTATCGGCATCGTGGGCTATTTCACCATTCCGACTGTGGCAAGCTGGATAGTGTCGGCTGGCGGGACTACCGCCTACAACCGTAACGTGTCGAAAGCCGGGTCGGTCGCCGGGGCTGCGGTTGGCGCAGTCGGTGGAAAGGTATCGGGAAAACTACTCAAATAAACAATATCAAAATTTTTAAGGATATGGAATTTAAGTCATTGAACAATATCGAAACGAGTTTCAGGCAAATCCGGCTCTTTGCGCTGGTATTCATCTGCCTGTGCGCACTGGTGACGGGCTTTGCCGTATGGAACTCGTACAGCTTCGCCGAGAAGCAGCGGCAGAAGATATACGTCCTCGACAACGGCAAAAGCCTGATGCTGGCACTCTCGCAGGACATGGCACAGAACAGACCCGTAGAAGCCAAATCGCACGTGCGGCGTTTCCACGAACTGTTTTTCACCTTATCGCCCGACAAGGGGGCTATCGAAAGTAATATCAAACGCTCGCTGTTCCTTGCCGACAAGACCGCTTTCAACTATTACAAGGACTTGGCGGAAAAAGGCTACTACAACCGGGTGATTTCCGGGAACGTCACGCAGACGGTGGAGATTGACAGCGTGAAGTGCGACTTCGACCAGTACCCCTACAAGGTGAACACGTATGCCCGCCAGTTGATTGTCCGGGAAAGTAGCCTGACGGTGCGCAGCCTCGTGACCTCGTGCCGCCTGCTGAACGCCACACGGAGCGACAACAATCCGCACGGCTTCATCATCGAAGCGTTCACCATTACCGAAAACAAGGATTTACAAACTGTCAAAAGATAGCCGTATGGAAAGGAAACAGAGTTATATCGGAAAAGTACAAGACTGGGCGGACGACCGCCTGCGCCGTATGTGCGGACGGATTACGCCGGGCAAAAGGCTGGCGGTTATCCTCGTGATGTTCTTCTTTTTTGGTGGCTTGTCTATCTATATCACCGTTTCATCAATCTACAACATCGGGAAACGGGACGGGCAACGCCTGCAAATAGAACATATCAGACAACTGCCATTGCAAGGCAATGACACAATCAACAGTATCAACCCATTAAACAAACCGGAATATGGAAGAAGTACAGAAGAATGAGAACGGCACGACCGTACCGCAGACGGACGGGAAGCCCGAAAAGGAAAAGAAGCCCAAACGGGAACTGACACCCCGGCAGGTGCAACAGCGCAGGAAAATGATAGTCTTCCCGCTGATGTTCCTTGCCTTTGCCGGGTGCATGTACCTGATATTCGCCCCCTCCGGCAAAGAGGACGTGAACATGGAGAGCGTGGGCGGCTTCAACGCCGACATACCCCTGCCCGCAGAGGACGGGATTATAGCCGACAAGCAAAAGGCATACGAACAGGCGATGATGAACCGCAAGCAGCAGGACAAGATACAATCCTTGCAGGACTTCGGTTTCACGGGGGACGATGAAACGGAAGAACCGCAAGCGGAAATCGACCTGATGCCGGAAGATGATGCGAAGCCCCAAAGGGGCGGCGGTGCTTCTTCACGGGCGGCTTACCGGGACATCAACCGCCAGTTAAGCACGTTCTACGAAACCCCAGCGGTGGACGAGGAAAAAGAGGACTTGAAGCGGCAGGTGGCGGAACTGACCGACCGACTGCAACAACAGCAGAACGCCACACCCACCACTGACGACCAAATGGCACTCTTGGAAAAGTCCTACGAACTGGCGGCAAGGTATATGAATGACGGCGGGCAAGTGGCGCAAGTACCCGTAACTGGCGGCATTGAACGCAAACCGGATGCGGTAGCAGTACAGGCTCTCCGGGAAACAACCGTATCGGGATTGCAGCAGCCCATGAGCGATGCCGACTTCATCCGTGCTTACAGCCAGCCACGAAACTATGGCTTCAACACGGCGGTAGGCACGGGCTACGCTATGGGAAAGAACACAGTAGCCGCCTGTATCCACCAAGACCAAACGCTGACGGACGGGCAGGCGGTGAAACTCCGGCTGCTTGAACCTATGCAGGCAGGGAATATTGTCGTGCCGAAAAATACCCTTGTGACAGGCACGGCAAAGGTGCAGGGTGAACGGCTCGACATACTGGTGTCCTCCATTGAGTATGCGGGCAACATCATCCCGGTGGAACTCGCCGTGTTCGACACGGACGGGCAAAAGGGGCTTTCCGTCCCGTCCTCAATGGAGCAGGAAGCGTTCAACGAAGCAATGGCGAACATCGGCAGTGGGCTGGGTACAAGTATATCCTTTGCGCAGAGTGCCGGGCAGCAGGTGGCTATGGACGTGACAAGGGGCTTGCTGCAAGGAACGTCCGGCTACCTCGCCAAGAAGTTCCGAACCGTGAAAGTAAAGCTGAAAGCCGGGTACAAGGTGATGCTTTACGCCAAACAGCAATAATTACTCAACAAATATTCATCCACTAAAATTTTAATTGACAATGAAACAGATTTTTGTATTGCTCGCCCTCTTGCTGGGCGTGTGTGCGGCAAACGCACAGGAAACCGACACCGTGAAGTATGCGGCAGGTAACGACTTGTACCGGGGCATTACCCGGAAACTGCCTTACCGACAAATGGTAACGCCCTACGGCATGGAAGTGACATTTGCCAAAACCGTGCATATCATCTTCCCCGCCGCCGTCCGCTATGTCGATTTGGGAAGCAACCACATCATAGCGGGCAAGGCTGACGGTGCGGAGAACGTAATCCGGGTGAAAGCCACGACAGAGGGCTTTCCGGGCGAAACGAACTTCTCCGTCATTTGCGAGGACGGCAGCTTCTTTTCGTTCAACGCCAAGTACGCCCGTGAGCCGGAAATGCTCAATATCGAAATGAAAGACTTCTTGGAAAATGAAGATACGTCCGACTTTTCGCATACCCGCATGAACATCTATTTCCGGGAATTAGGCAACGAAAGCCCGCTACTGGTAAAGTTGATTATGCAGAGTATCTATAAAAATAACGACCGAAAAGTGCGCCACTTGGGTAGCAAGCGTTTCGACATCCAGTTCTTAATCAAGGGGATTTATACCTATAACGGGATGCTATACGTGCATACGCAGACGAAGAACAGCTCCAACGTGCCTTTCGACACAGACTTCATCAAGTTTAAGATAGTCGATAAGAAAGTACCCAAACGCACGGCTATTCAGGAAACGGTGCTGGATGCGGTACGCAGCTACAACGAGGTGATAGAGATTGCCGGAAAATCGACCGTGCGCACGGTGTACGCCCTGCCGAAGTTCACCATACCGAACGACAAACTGCTGTTGGTGGAACTCTACGAGAAAAACGGCGGGCGGCATCAGGTTATCCGGGTAGAGAACGCCGACATCGTGAACGCAGAAGTGATTAACGAACTCAAAATCAAATAGGGAATGAAGAAACACATCTTTATAATGATGCTCTTTGCGCTGTGCCTGACCTCGTTTCAGGCACACGCACAAAGATACCTGCCGGGTATGAAAGGCTTACAGGTGACGGCAGGCATGACGGACGGTGTACACTGGAATGATAACACGGATTTCGCCTACCACATCGGGGCGGCGTACAGCGTTTACACCAAGAACGCCAACCGCTGGGTGATTGGCGGCGAATACCTGCACAAAAAGTATGACTACAAGGATATGCAGATACCCGTAGAACAGTTCACCGCAGAGGGCGGCTATTACCTGAAATTCCTTTCGGACAGGCGAAAGACCTTTTTCCTTTCATTGGGATTGTCGGCACTCGCCGGGTATGAGGTGAGCAACCGAAGCGAAAAACTGCTGCCGGACGGTTCTACCTTGCTGGATAAGGACTGCTTCATTTACGGCGGTGCGCTCACGCTGGAACTGGAAGCCTACCTGACCGACCGGGTGGCTCTGCTGCTGAACGCAAGGGAACGGGCGTTGTTCGGCTCGGACATAGGCAAGTTCCACACGCAGGTATCTTTGGGCGTGAAATTCATTATCAACTGACCGCTATATAATTATATGAAGAATGTAATGTATAAAATCATCAAGGGCTGCTACATCGTGGCCGCCCTTGTGCTTGTCACCGCCTGTAATGACAATTTGGATATTCAGCAGGCGTACCCGTTCAGCATCGAAACGCTGCCAGTACTCAAAAGGCTAAAAGTCGGGGAAACCGTCGAAATACGCTGCCAACTGGTGCGTGGTGGCTATTACCAGCCGACTACCTATCAGATAAGGTACTTCCAGCCGGACGGCAAAGGGAAGCTGGAAATGGATAACGGCACGGTGTTCCTGCCCAATGACCTTTACCCGCTGGAGAAAGAAACATTCCGGCTCTACTACACCTCGGCATCGACAGACCAGCAGACGATTGACATTTATATTATCGACAGCTTCGGACAGATGCAGCAACTTTCGTTCTCGTTCAATAATGACAACAGCGAGGATGAAGAATCGGAATAGCCATGCGGCTGTTCGTTAGGATATATACCAGCCTTATACGCTATGATACGCAAAGCGTAAATATTGGGCAGACAGCCCGCCGGGAAGCATCGGTGGGCTGTTTCCATGATAGGGAAACGAACGGCTTCTTTGTTACTTTCTTCACCCGCTGGCAGGCTCACGGAAGAAAGTAACGGCGGCAAACAGCCGCCGTTCTCTATCAACTGATTTTAAGGCTCTTTATGGACGTGTATTTCTCTAACCACACCTTTACCTGTTCCATGTTGTATTCGCCCGTGATAATTGCCGTATGGTCGTTTATGGCTACAAACCGGACACTTTCGTAACTGTTTACCCAGCCTTGCAGGGAACAGACACCCCACGCCGCCGCATCTTCAAAAATACTGCGGTCTATTTGGCTGATTGGCTCACCGAAAACTACCGTCATTATCTGAAAGTCTGGTTTGTCCTCCAACAGTTGCAAATGATGCAGCGTGCCGAACTCGTCAGTTTTGCGCCCCCACGCCCACACATCATTATACAAATCATCGCCCCACTGGTGCGGGTGGTCGAAACGGACTTTGACCGCTATGGAATGCTGGTCGTTTTGGTGGGCAGGGCTTTGACGCCCCGCCCGAATTGGTTATCATTATGCCGCCCGGAACACAAAGCCGTCATCAAACCGGTAATCACACATGAACAGGTCACGGGCAAACTTTTCATAATCAAAATAGGTCTTTGCGAACTCCGGCAGGTCGTAACATTCTTCTATAATTTCATAGGCGAAATCTTCTTCATCGTCATATTCCCCTTGATATTCGTCCCGGAAATCACGTACAAGGTCATCCGCTTCTTCCTCGCTCAAATCATGGCTTTTATAGTTGCACCATACGAAAAAGGCTTCTTGCTCGGTGTCGCTCAAATCCTCCACCGCATCACGCAGGGAAAAGAAATTTTCAGAAATCCAGCTTTCGCCGATTAAGCCCTCCGGCACGTTCTCCCAATCTTGAAACATATATTCCGCATCTTCCTCGTCCTTGTGAAGTTCCCGGCAGGCATCGTAAAATTCCTCCTTGTCCGAATAGTCCGACAGGTCGAGCCATGCGCCGTACAATGAACCGTTGTTATACTTGGCGTAAGTGCCTACATAAACCCTTGCTTCTGATAATGTCGTTGCTCCCATATTACTGTAATTTTCAATTTTTTAATTTTATGCGGATTTGAGAGGTGAGGGAGTTGAAGTTTCACTGAACTTTTTTCCTGTTTCCCGTAAATCCG
>NZ_JADNLF010000023.1:0-6230 GCF_015555825.1 Bacteroides clarus
ACGAACGAAACCTGCAAAGTCTTCGCAGAACTATCAGATGCATAAATATCTCTAAATAAATAACTTATAAATAATAACATATTTATCCTACTTGACTAAAACGTCAACAGAACATATTCAAGAGGGAATTAACAAGATTATAAAGTTACTCGTGTGTTACCGTACTTCAAAACAAAGTACTGATTCTTAAAATGTTACATACTGTAATATAACTTATATGATAACTATTAAAATATACCTTGGTCTTTTATTGCACTATCTTTGTAAATAAAAAGTAATCTAAATATTGGTTGCTATCAAAGATGAGGCATGCTATAATAAAAGCAGTAGATTTAGATCTCATGTCAAAATAAAACACAGTATTGTAGATGAAAGAACTTTGCATAAGTAGGAAGATAAGAAAGAGAGATTCTTATTTTTTATCGTACTTTTGAATTGTTGCTTACAGAAAATCGTTATAAAATTACTATTATAATAAGATTATAATTATCTTTGTGTAAAACATGTAATCTATGGCAAAAATCAATCCTTTTATAACCAGTGGCTATATTTCGGCAGAGTACTTTTGTGATCGTATCATTGAAACTGCCACATTAACACGCTATATAACCAACGGTAACAACGTAGCTTTGATATCTCCCCGCCGTTTAGGAAAAACGGGGCTGATAGAACATTGCTTTCATCAAAAACAAATAAAGGAAGCATATCATACATTCTTAATTGATATATATGCGACAAAGAATCTTCAAGAGTTTGTATTTGAACTTGGAAAAGGTATTTTGAACGGTTTAAAGCCACGTGGAAGAAAAGCGTGGGAAGTATTTCTCAAAAGTTTGTCTTCTCTTCGTACCAGTATTTCTTTTGACTTCAGCGGTAATCCAAGTTGGAATCTGGAGATGGGAGATATAAAGACTCCTACCATTACTCTTGATGAAATATTTCATTATTTGGAACAAGCAGATAAACCTTGCTTAATCTCCATTGATGAGTTTCAAGTTATTGCTAAATACCCGGAAAGTGATGTTGAGGCTACACTACGAACACATATCCAACACTGTTCTAATGCGAAATTTATTTATGCCGGTTCGCAACGACATATGATGGGAGAGATATTTACCAGCCCATCACGTCCGTTTTATCAGAGTACGGCTATCATGGAATTATCTCCTATTGATATAGATATTTATACGGAATTTATAAAAAAGCACTTTACGGAGAATAAGAAAATAATTACTGAGGAAACAGTTCAAGAAGTTTATCAGCGTTTTGAAGGAATAACTTGGTACATTCAATTTCTGGCAAACTCACTTTATGCAATAACTGCTGAAGGTGAAGAATGTACAGTTGATAAAGTGAATACTGCAGTTGATAATATTTTGGCACAATTGAATTTTACCTATTCTTCGCTTTTGTTTCAACTTCCACCTAAACAAAAAGAAGTTCTTATTGCTATTTGCAAAGAAGGGAAGGCGCAGGAGATTACTTCCTCCAAATTCTTGAAAACTTATAAACTGACTGCCAGTTCTGTACAAGGAGCCATTAAAGGACTTTTGGATAAAGATTTTGTAACTAATGAATTAGGTGTGTATAGCATATATGATAAGTTCTTTGATATTTGGCTGAAGAAACAGATAAGTTAAAAGCTAAATTTACTTATCGACCGGCTGCTTATACTGGATTCATCATATTCCTTAAATTAAAAAATAATATAGCCCAAGTATACATTAATATAATGTAGCTTGGGCTATATTTTCACTATTGTAGAATGAATGGATAGAATCTTATACGATAATTAATTTGCAGTCGAAACCGGTAGGTTATTATCCCATCCTTCATTTTGTTGCGTCATATATCCCGCATTTATTTCTGCCGCAGGAATAGGAAATACAAATTGCTGAATATCAAATGGTTCATATCCAACAAGAGCAACTTTATCTCCCATTCGACGTGCATCATAGAAACGATGACCTTCACCTGAAAACTCACGGATACGTTCTTCCGATATAAACTGCAATAAATCAGCTTGTGTTGTAGGCAAATCAGCTATTGACGTAATATCTTTGTTACGTTTTGCTGTATATAATAAATAATTTTGCGCCAATGGAAGATTGTTCTGGCGTGTATAAATCTCCGCAAGTATCAAGCTCATTTCCGATTTACGGAAAATAGGAATGTTACTCGTTGCAGCGGATGTTGGAAGCCCTTGGTATTTCAGTGTCTTGGTACCATTCAGAAGCCCTTTTCGGATATCGTTATTCTCATACAAAGCGATGGTGGAATTAGTTAGAGTTGCACCATAAGAACCGTATAAAGTATTCAAAGAATTGGCAGATAGATTATCAGCTTCCGTCTTAGCTATAGTAAACAAGTCTTCATCTGTAATGGCTAATGAAGTCCACATAGAGACATAAATTTCATCACTTGGGATATTGTCATTACCTGTACCATCTCCTTTGCCCTTTAACTCAATCGCTTTTTTTGCAGCACCTTCAGCTATCGAGTATTCTCCTAAAGACATATACACACGTGCTTTCAATGCTTGAAGTCCCATAGAACCCATATAAAATGCATTGGGTTCACTTACAACTTGAGTTGCTTCATTCAAGCAGGTTTCCGCATTGGTTATGTCAGAAGTAATCTGTTCATAAGTCTGTAGAATGTTGGAGCGATCAATTTTTGTAAATGGTTCAATAGGTTCTTCTTTTACTAACGGCAATCCCATATTGTCAGTACCTATATGGTAAGGCTTTCCAAACAAATTGACCAGATAGTAGTTAGCTAAAGCCTTTAACGCATAGCATTGTCCCATATAAAGGTTAATGTCTGCAATATCTTTTTCGGTAAGAAATAGACTTTCTGCTTTGGCAAGCACATCTTTTGCACCGGCGATTGTACGTGTGGTACGGTCTACTACCTGCAAACCATAATACCACATGTCTTCAAGTTCCGCATCAGTATCAGAGATAATCCAATTGCTTTGATAATAAAAATGCCCGGTACTTGAACTACCGTTACTCACGCCACCACAAAAATCACCATATGCTACGGCATAGTTTCCAAGAAACCGGTAACTTCCTAAAGCGTAGTAAGCACCGTTCATTCCGTTTTGGATATCTTGCACGCTTTTATAAGCCTCATCTGTTGGTATTTGTTGGAAATTCTCGGTATCAAAATCGCATGCTGTCATGCCGAGTGTGAGAATCGAGAATAGCATCAGTTTATATATTCTTTTCATATAAATTTCTGTTTTATTATTTTTGTTCTAAATTCAGTCTATTCTATAATTAGAAACCTAAGTTTACGCCAAACATAAAGCTGCGCGGTGCAGGATAGTTCCAGAATTGTACCCCATCCGGAGTGACACTTGCCGGGTCGAAACCACGATAATTGTCAGCACAGAAAGTATACACGTTTTCTGCATTCATAAAGACGCGGCAACTTCTAATGAATGTTTTCTCCAACAATGATTTGGGTAGAGTGTAGCCCAATGAAATAGAACGTATTTTCAAATAGTCTCCATCCATCAAGAAACGCGACGATGCACTATTGGCATAATTACTTTCTGTTGTTAAACGTGGAACATCTGTTACATCACCTGGCTTTTGCCAACGATTGTCATAGACATATTCTGTAAAGTTTTGATAGAATGAGCCACCCAATTGTTCATCATAGTGTAAGTTATTACCATAGATTTTAGCACCTAAAGAGTAATTTAATTGTACTGCCAAATCTATGCCTTTCCAACTCAAGCCAGTACTGATAGAACCTGCAAAATCAGGATTGGGGTCGCCAAGATAGCGTTTGGCTGCGGCATTATAGTTAGCTGTAGTCTCATTTCCAGTTTCATTTTTGTACCACAATGCGTCACCGGTATCAGGGTCAACACCTGCATATTCTTTCATCTTAAATTGATAAATAGGATGTCCTACTTCAGTGATTTGGATACTGCCTTCAATAGGGTCTGGAGTACTTAATTTCTTTACTTCGTTTTTATTGAATGCTCCTGTCAAAGTTATGTCCCATTTCCAATCTTTAGTAGTAATTAACAGAGCATTTAGGCTGGCTTCAAAACCACTATTCGCCAATTCACCAATGTTCTTATAATAAGAACTTAAACCTGTTGTCATAGATACAGGTACGGCAAATACCATATCCTTAGTGCGATGATTGTAGTAATCCAATTCGATATTCAATCGGTTGAAGAGAGAAATATCGACTCCGACATTGAACTTATTTGTTTGCTCCCATTTTAAATCAGGATTACCAAATTGTTCGTGAGCCATACCCGGCAAATTGTTATAGTTATACCCAAATCCAAACAGATTGCGGGATGCATACCATGAGTTCTTTGTTGTTTGGTCACCAACTTCCTGATTACCTGAAGTACCGTAACTCATACGCAAGGTTAGATTTGTTAACCAATCTTTTGTGTTTTCCATAAAGGCTTCGTTAGAGATACGGTATTTGGCACCAACAGACCAGAAAGGAGCCCATCGGTTGTTGCTACCAAAGCGTGATGAACCATCATAACGGAAACTTCCAGACAGATAATATTTGTCATTGTAATCATACTGCGCATTGGCAAAGAAAGAACACAATAATAGGTTATATTGATAAGTAGCAGCACTACCCGGTACGGCGGCATTAGAAACTTCATTGAGATAGTCTACCGGATAATTGGAGCCAGCCAGGTAAGCTTGCTTCATATTGATTTTCTGTCCTTCTTGTCCAAGTAGGAAATTTACATGATGCTTGTCTTTCCAAGTATCAATGTAATTCAATGTATTGGTTATGGAGAACTGGGTATTGACAGTTGTATTGTTCTCACCCATACCACGCATATCCAATCCTTGTGGTTGCATAAATGACCAATAGCCAAATTCATCCAATATTAACGCGTCAATACTGGCACGGGTATTCCAGAATATTTTATCAGTGAAGTTCAATTGAACAAATGGTGACAAAACCGCTCTATACTGTTTTGCAGTACCTTTATCTCCATTTTCACTACGTTGAGCTACCGGATTATAACCTGCATAAGATGTGTCCCAATTCCACTCGCCGTTTTCAGTACGAACAGGATTCATCGGGTTCATCATATAAGCCATGGTGATAGGATCTGACATATATCCACCACCGGAACCCATGTTTGTTTTGGTATACGAAAGGCTGGAATTTACCCCATATTTGACATATTTACTAGGCGCATGCTCTAAGTTAAAACGGAAAGAGTAACGTTCAAGGTCTTTTCCTATGATAAATGCCTCTTCATTCATATAATTCATAGAAACATAATATTTAGGGGCATTTTCAGAGTTACCCCCGCCACTAATGTCAAATCCATACTCTTGCACCAATCCGGTTCGAGTAACTTCATCTATCCAGTTCGTATCATATCCATACTCTTTAGCTTTACTGAGCCAATAACCATCATTCTCTCCTCCATTGCCAACTAAGGAAGTAAAGGCATCATAAAAGTCCCAAGCGCCAGTTTTGTCATAAGGAAGTCCCAGTCCTAATATTTGATTATAGTAGCCGAATGTAGATTCAGGACCAAAATCCGCGTAACCATTTAATAATGCCTCAATAGCCAATTCTTGATTTTGAGTTGTATTTGTAAGTTTATACCGGTTTGTATATGAAGGCATCGTCTCAAAGCCAACCTTCGCAGTGAAGTTTACTTGGGGTTTACCGCTTTTACCTTTTTTAGTGGTAATTACGATAACTCCGTTAGCAGCACGTGCTCCATAAATAGAAGTCGCTGTAGCGTCCTTTAATACTGTAATACTCTCAATGTCATTAGAATTCAACGAGGCCAAAGGAGAAACCTCTTGTCCTTCGCTGGAACGTACCCCGACTGCGTCGGCAAAGTATTGCACGCCATCTACTACATACAATGGTTGTGTTCCTGAATTTAAAGAGTTACGTCCTCTGATGTAAATAGTAGCCGGCGCACCGGGTTGTCCTGAGCCTACACTCATCTGTAAACCGGGAATAGTACCTTCCAATGCTTTTATTGGATTGGCATCATTTTTACTTTCTATTTTCCCTGCTCCAAGTGTAGTTGCTGCTCCTGTAAAAGCTGCCTTTTTGGTGACTCCGTATCCGGTTACGACAACTTCATCAAGTACTTCACTATCAGTTTTTAAAATAACTTTCACAGTCGGTCTTATTGCAACCTCTTGCGTCTGCATACCCACGAACGAAACCTGCAAAGTCTTCGCAGAACT
>NZ_JADNLF010000024.1:0-5261 GCF_015555825.1 Bacteroides clarus
CTTAAAAGTTTTTACCTTTGCATCCGCTTTTGAAAAGGAGCATTCTTCAAAAAGAAGCGATCTTTGAACAGATTTACATAAACAATACAAGTAGTACAAGAGCAAGTCTTTTCTTGGCAACAAGAGAGACTTGGGTAAAATAAAAAGAACCGTCAATACTTATTAAGATAGGTAATTGAGACTTTTTAAATTCGAGCGTCCTGAACAGAGCAACAACCATCCCCTTATGGGATGATTAACAATACTTTTACAATGAAGAGTTTGATCCTGGCTCAGGATGAACGCTAGCTACAGGCTTAACACATGCAAGTCGAGGGGCAGCGGGGTTGAAGCTTGCTTCAACCGCCGGCGACCGGCGCACGGGTGAGTAACACGTATCCAACCTGCCGATAACTCCGGGATAGCCTTTCGAAAGAAAGATTAATACCGGATGGCATAGTTTTCCCGCATGGAATAACTATTAAAGAATTTCGGTTATCGATGGGGATGCGTTCCATTAGGCAGTTGGCGGGGTAACGGCCCACCAAACCGACGATGGATAGGGGTTCTGAGAGGAAGGTCCCCCACATTGGAACTGAGACACGGTCCAAACTCCTACGGGAGGCAGCAGTGAGGAATATTGGTCAATGGACGAGAGTCTGAACCAGCCAAGTAGCGTGAAGGATGACTGCCCTATGGGTTGTAAACTTCTTTTATACGGGAATAAAGTTAGCCACGTGTGGTTTTTTGCATGTACCGTATGAATAAGGATCGGCTAACTCCGTGCCAGCAGCCGCGGTAATACGGAGGATCCGAGCGTTATCCGGATTTATTGGGTTTAAAGGGAGCGTAGGCGGGGTATTAAGTCAGTTGTGAAAGTTTGCGGCTCAACCGTAAAATTGCAGTTGATACTGGTATCCTTGAGTGCAGCAGAGGTGGGCGGAATTCGTGGTGTAGCGGTGAAATGCTTAGATATCACGAAGAACTCCGATTGCGAAGGCAGCTCACTGGAGTGTAACTGACGCTGATGCTCGAAAGTGTGGGTATCAAACAGGATTAGATACCCTGGTAGTCCACACAGTAAACGATGAATACTCGCTGTTGGCGATACAATGTCAGCGGCCAAGCGAAAGCATTAAGTATTCCACCTGGGGAGTACGCCGGCAACGGTGAAACTCAAAGGAATTGACGGGGGCCCGCACAAGCGGAGGAACATGTGGTTTAATTCGATGATACGCGAGGAACCTTACCCGGGCTTGAATTGCAACTGACTGAGCTGGAAACAGTTCTTTCTTCGGACAGTTGTGAAGGTGCTGCATGGTTGTCGTCAGCTCGTGCCGTGAGGTGTCGGCTTAAGTGCCATAACGAGCGCAACCCTTATCTATAGTTACCATCAGGTCATGCTGGGGACTCTATGGAGACTGCCGTCGTAAGATGTGAGGAAGGTGGGGATGACGTCAAATCAGCACGGCCCTTACGTCCGGGGCTACACACGTGTTACAATGGGGGGTACAGAAGGCAGCTACACGGCGACGTGATGCTAATCCCCAAAACCTCTCTCAGTTCGGATTGGAGTCTGCAACCCGACTCCATGAAGCTGGATTCGCTAGTAATCGCGCATCAGCCACGGCGCGGTGAATACGTTCCCGGGCCTTGTACACACCGCCCGTCAAGCCATGAAAGCCGGGGGTACCTGAAGTACGTAACCGCAAGGAGCGTCCTAGGGTAAAACTGGTGATTGGGGCTAAGTCGTAACAAGGTAGCCGTACCGGAAGGTGCGGCTGGAACACCTCCTTTCTGGAGCGACGCTTAACATAAAAAGTCAGGTTCTTTCGAGATTACTTCCATAAGAACCTCTTGTGCTGCGAAGATTGTTTATCAATATAAAGAGAAAGTAGAAGCCGAGCCTTAGGGCGAGGGTTTGACTGACAGTCCTATAGCTCAGTTGGTTAGAGCGCTACACTGATAATGTAGAGGTCGGCAGTTCAACTCTGCCTGGGACTACTTCCGGAATTACGGGATGATAATCCTAAGTTCTGAAGGGGGATTAGCTCAGCTGGCTAGAGCACCTGCTTTGCACGCAGGGGGTCAACGGTTCGAATCCGTTATTCTCCACACTTCCGGATGAGTTTACACTCATCACCGGAAAACGATCTTTGACATGATGTAACGAAAAAAGTAAAGTTAAAGCTGAAAGTATATATCGACCATACGTTGTCGGTAAGACTAAAAGTAAGCAAGGGCGCATGGCGGATGCCTTGGCTCTCGGAGGCGATGAAGGACGTGATAAGCTGCGATAAGCTTCGGGTAGGTGCAAATAACCTTTGATCCGGAGATTTCCGAATGGGACAACCCGATTAGTTGAAGACTGATCATTCCGCATAGCGGAAGGCTAACGCAGGGAACTGAAACATCTTAGTACCTGTAGGAAAAGAAAATAAATAATGATTCCCCTAGTAGTGGCGAGCGAACGGGGAATAGCCCAAACCATTTATGTTACGGCATAACTGGGGTTGTAGGACCACGTTGTGGCATGAAAGTTGGTGAGCAGAATGTTCTGGAAAGTACAGCCATAGAGCATGATAGCTGCGTATGCGAAGCCAACCTAAGCCTAGTGGTATCCTGAGTAGCGCGGAGCACGAGGAATTCTGCGTGAATCTGCCGGGACCATCCGGTAAGGCTAAATACTCCCGAGAGACCGATAGTGAACCAGTACTGTGAAGGAAAGGTGAAAAGCACTTCGAACAGAAGAGTGAAATAGTTCCTGAAACCATGCGCCTACAAGCGGTCGGAGCCCTTTAGGGTGACGGCGTGCCTTTTGCATAATGAACCTACGAGTTACTTTTTCCGGCAAGGTTAAGAATCTCAGATTTGCAGCCGAAGCGAAAGCGAGTCTTAATAGGGCGTATAGTCGGAAGGAGTAGACGCGAAACCAAGTGATCTACCCTTGAGCAGGTTGAAGGATGGGTAACACCATCTGGAGGACCGAACCAATAAGCGTTGAAAAGCTTCTGGATGACTTGAGGGTGGGGGTGAAAGGCTAATCAAACTTGGAGATAGCTCGTACTCCCCGAAATGCATTTAGGTGCAGCCTTGACTTATACTGACATGAGGTAGAGCGACTGATAAGATGCGAGGGCTTCACCGCCTATCAAGTCTTGACAAACTCCGAATGCGTGTCAGTTCTATGTCAGGAGTGAGGGCATGGGTGCTAAGGTCCATGTCCTAAAGGAGAACAATCCGGACCAACAGCTAAGGTCCCGAAATGAATACTAAGTTGAACTAACGAAGTCAGATTGCTAAGACAGCTAGGATGTTGGCTTGGAAGCAGCCATTCATTTAAAGAGTGCGTAACAGCTCACTAGTCGAGGAGTTTGGCGTGGATAATAATCGGGCATTAAGTATTCTACCGAAGCTTTGGGATGAGTAATCATCGGTAGGGGAGCATTCCACTCAGCGTTGAAGGTGAAGCGTGAGCTTTGCTGGAGCGTGTGGAAAAGCAAATGTAGGTATAAGTAACGATAAAGGGGGTGAGAAACCCCCTCGCCGAAAGACTAAGGTTTCCTGATCAACGCTAATCGGATCAGGGTTAGTCGGGTCCTAAGGCTCAGCCGAACGGCGAGGCCGATGGCAGAACCGGTTAATATTCCGGTACTACCTTCAGGAGTGACGTGGAGACGGAGCAGTGATAATGCCGCCGACTGACGGAATAGTCGGTTAAAGGGTGTAGATGTTGATTTCTGCAGGCAAATCCGCAGAGAGAGTCGAACCTGATAGTACGGAGCGTTCTTCGAACAATCCGATAGTGCATGTAAGCATACTCCCGAGAAAATCCGCTAAACTTAATCCTGACGGTACCCGTACCGTAAACGGACACACGTAGTCGGGTTGAATATACTAAGGCGCTTGAGTGATTCACGGTTAAGGAACTAGGCAAACTGACCCTGTAACTTCGGGATAAAGGGTCCTCAGGGTAACTTGAGGCGCAGAGAATAGGTCCAGGCAACTGTTTAACAAAAACACAGGGCTGTGCAAAATAGAAATATGAAGTATACAGCCTGACACCTGCCCGGTGCTGGAAGGTTAAGAGGAGATGTCATCGCAAGAGAAGCATTGAATTGAAGCCCCAGTAAACGGCGGCCGTAACTATAACGGTCCTAAGGTAGCGAAATTCCTTGTCGGGTAAGTTCCGACCTGCACGAATGGTGTAATGATCTGGACGCTGTCTCAACCGTGAGCTCAGTGAAATTGTAGTATCGGTGAAGATGCCGATTACCCGCGATGGGACGAAAAGACCCCGTGAACCTTTACTATAGCTTAACATTGAATTTGGGTAATTGATGTGTAGGATAGGCCGGAGGCTTTGAAGCAGGTACGCCAGTATTTGTGGAGCCGCTGTTGAAATACGGCCCTTTGATTATTTGAGTTCTAACTCTTGGATGAGAGGACACTGTTTGGTGGGTAGTTTGACTGGGGTGGTCGCCTCCAAAAGCGTAACGGAGGCTTCTAAAGGTGCCCTCACGACGATTGGTAACCGTCGGTAGAGTGTAATGGCATAAGGGCGCTTGACTGGGAGACTCACAAGTCGATCAGGTAGGAAACTAGAGCATAGTGATCCGGTGTTTCTGTATGGAAAGGACATCGCTCAAAGGATAAAAGGTACTCCGGGGATAACAGGCTGATCCCTCCCAAGAGCTCATATCGACGGAGGGGTTTGGCACCTCGATGTCGGCTCGTCACATCCTGGGGCTGGAGAAGGTCCCAAGGGTTGGGCTGTTCGCCCATTAAAGTGGCACGCGAGCTGGGTTCAGAACGTCGTGAGACAGTTCGGTCTCTATCTATCGTGGGCGTATGAAATTTGCGTGGCTCTGACACTAGTACGAGAGGACCGTGTTGGACTGACCTCTGGTTTACCGGTTGTGCCGCCAGGTGCATTGCCGGGTATCTAAGTCGGGATTGGATAAGTGCTGAAAGCATCTAAGTACGAAGCCAGCCACAAGATTAGATTTCTCAGGGTCGTCAAAGACGATGACGTTGATAGGATGCAGGTGTAAAGGCAGCGATGTCATAGCCGAGCATTACTAATTGCCCGTTCACTTTTAGTCCTGCCGTGTATGGGGGATATATACGTTCAGTTTATTTACTTTTTACATCATGTCTGCCTTATTCAGGTGACTATAGCACTGAGGTTCCACCTCTTCCCATTCCGAACAGAGAAGTTAAGCTCAGTCACGCCGATGGTACTGCGTAACAGTGGGAGAGTAGGTAGTCGCCGTTTTTTT
>NZ_JADNLF010000025.1:0-4225 GCF_015555825.1 Bacteroides clarus
TCTCCGATAAGGTCGGTTATCTTTTCTTGTGCCGTTATGAATGTCTCTTTGTTCCGGTTTATCTCTTCCGATGTGAAGCCGCAGGAATAACGGAGGTACTCGTACACATGGCTGTCTATCTGATATCGTGCTGTAACCTTTGCTTGCAATTCTTTCCCTTCCAGTTCTTCATCTCTGAACTGTGGTTGATAGACCGGGTAGAACCTAAACCCGGTCACCTTGCTACGTTTGTTGTTTGGGTTTTCACGCACTTTCACGTAGTTGAAAGTGTATGGGCAGCTCTCATCAAGCGCAGCCTTTGCTGGTTTCAAAACTCTTTCCTCAAAATGATCTATTCTGTCTTTTCCGTTCTTGTCCTTGTATTTGTCCGCAGGTATGCCAAGACGGTCTTTCAAGTTTTCAAGGGATATATCCAAAGGGTACACCTGCCCACTCATTAACATGTAAAACCTAAGGGAATACCCAGTAGGTAGCGCAAGAGCCTTGTTTAACTCAAATTCTCTGTACCCCTTGGCGAACTTGGTAAACACATCCCAAAGGTCGTTAGACACACGAAAGGTTATAATGCCAGTGCGTTTTTTATATTTTGGGTTAGATATAAATCCGCACTTCCACCATTCCTCGTCATCTTCGTAAGTAAAAAAACGTCCTGCCAAAGAATCGAGTGCGGCTATGATTTCATTGTAATCACGTCCGGAAAAAATAACGTCAGATACATGCATTTGTGCATCAACATCCCAAAGTCCATGCTCAAACTTGCGTTTCGTGCCTGCATAATCTTTCAGTTTTACTCCCTTTAGTTCAGCTTGGCACGCTTCCAGTATGCGAAGAACTATTCTTTGTTCGTGTATGGACATGTCTTGCTGTTTTGACCATGTATATACCCATGAAACAACAACATCTTTATTCTTGGTAATAGGTAGTTTCTTTTTCATAAACGATTGATTTGCTGCAAATATACACAATCCCCACATTAAAACAAAAAAAGAGGGGTAAAACTCCCAAAGTGTGGGGACTAATTTACTTTTAAACTCCCAAAGTGTGGGGACTAAACTCCCAAAGTGTGGGGAAACACATGTTCTAATCCCTTTATTTATGGGCGTTTGCGAAGAAGTGATAGAGCATATTACAGACGATGCTTATAACAGACAAGAGGAATTTATAGAGCTAAGTGGTTGATTTACTGTCGGAAAAAGAAAAACGATAGGGAAAAAGAGCAAAGCAAAACCAACCGACGGGCGGTAGGATTGGAAACGGGTTTTTATGGCGTGTACACGTTTGTGTACAAAATGTTTGTATTTTATTGAAATATAGCTATCTTTGTGCTGAATTTAAAAGCAAACAGATATGGAAGCATTATCAGTAAGAGAATACCGTAACAACCTCGCAGCGTCTTTCACCAAAGCTGACAATGGCGAGCAGGTACTAATTCGCAGGAAAAACGAGATTTACGCTTTGGTAAAAGTTGGTCGTGAAGATTTGATGATAACCCCGGAGCTGCAAGCAAGGATTGACAAGGCAAGGGAAGAAATCAAATCCGGAAAGTGTGTTACCCTCAAAAGCAGTGAGGATATTGACGCTTATTTCGATAGTCTATGATGTACACAATTAGGGTTTCCGACGGGGTGGATAAGGTGATTGCCAAATGGAAGAAATCAAACCCCAATTTGTTCAAGAAGTATAAGAAAATCTACAAAGAATTGTTAGAGCACCCTAAGACTGGGCTTGGGCATCCCGAAGCGTTAAGGGGCGGTGGGGATATTACATGGTCTCGACACATTACCGCCCATGACCGGATAATCTATGACATTTACGAGGAAGTGGTAGAGGTCTACATCTTGGAGGTAGAGGGGCATTACAACGATAAATGATAAAACTGTTATGGTCGAATATTGTGTTTACTGGTTAGAGAACGGCGAGCCTATGCACGAGGTGTTCTCTTCTCTTGCCGCCGCCGAGATGTACTCATGTGCGATAAGAGGGAAAGAAAACATTGAATGGGTGGAGGTGTCCGAAGAAGAAACCATTGATTTGGACGAACTGGAAGACATGTTCCCGGATGACTTCTGCGGCGTGTAATCCCCTTGGGTAGAAATGGGGTAGAATTTGTTAGGCTGTGGGGGATTTTCTAACACGCCGGGGCTTTTTGCTGGGCGGTTGGCGTGGATGTATTCCCATGCGGCATGTGTATATATAGCAAGAAGTGTCCTTGTCGGACAATTCTTGCTTTTCTCGCTTTGCTCAAAAAGATTTTAAGATTACCTTTGTGGCATGGAACTAAGACGGAACGAAAAGATTACATTCCGGTGTACCGAACTTGAAAAGGACGCACTTGCGGAGCAGGCAGCCCGGTGCAGTCTAAGCGTATCGGAATACTGCCGGAGTTTGTCCCTTGGGGGGCGCCCAAGGGAGAGGTACACCGAGGAGGAACGGCAGCTTCTCCGGGACATAGCCCAGTTGAAAGGAACGCTCCAACGGCTGAACAACTACTTCGGTGGTCGCCAGTACCGGGAAGTGTTCGAGGAGAACCGGGCACTAATTACAGAGCTCAAAAAAATACTCTCACGATGATAGGGAAAGGGAAAAGCATATCACATGGTGTGGCGGCATTGGAGTACGACCTCGCCAAAGAGATAAACGGGCAGGCAGTAGCCACCGAGATAGCCCGGCATGAACTTTATGGGTGTACTGGTGCGGAAATGGTGCAGGAAATGAAACCGTATCACATTGATTTTCCGAACGTAAAAAACAACTGCCTACGTTTCGAGGTCAGCCCCTCGATAGAGGAAAGCGCCACCTTTACGGATGCGGACTGGGCGGAACTTGGTAACGACTTCATGCAGCGCATGGGGTTGGCGAACCACCAGTACATCATCATCCGGCACAGCGGTACGGAGAGCAAGAAAGAGCAAGCCCACCTGCACATACTGGCAAACCGGGTTTCCCTTTCCGGGGAACTGTACCGGGACAACTGGATA
This sequence comes from Bacteroides clarus, assembly GCF_015555825.1. Taxonomy (NCBI): domain Bacteria; kingdom Pseudomonadati; phylum Bacteroidota; class Bacteroidia; order Bacteroidales; family Bacteroidaceae; genus Bacteroides; species Bacteroides clarus. The sequence goes on from NZ_JADNLF010000025.1 coordinate 2,979, forward strand.
GGGAAAAAGGCAACGGAAGCCGCCAATGCCATAGCCAAGGAACGGAACTTTGTACAGTCGCAGGACATTGGCAAAGTCAACAAAGCGGAAATCAAGGAAGCCATGGACGGCGTATTGAAGAAGATGCAGGGCTTTGACTTTACCAAATTCAAGGAAGAACTTGGTAAGAGAGGTTTTAAAGTCCGGGAAGCCAGGGCAAGCACCGGGAAACTTAACGGCTACTATGTCACAGCCCGAAGCGGTACGGAGTATAAGGCAAGCGAGATAGGGAAAGGCTACACTCTCGCCCATATCGAGCGGACACAAAGCAAACTGAAGTGCAACTCAATGAACATATCTCATGGAAACAAACTCACACCCGGAAGCGGCAGCTTCCAACGTTAAGCAGGGACAGTACAGCCCCCGGAAAAGAAAAGATACAACGCCAAGGGTAAACCCGCAGCTTGCGGTAGAACTGGTGTATCAAGAACTAAAGCGTGTTGAAGTCTATACGAAGCGCATAGAGGACGCAACAGCCCGAAAGGTACAAATAGACGGGAAAAGCCTTGAAAGTGCCGAAAATCGCCTAAAAAACGTGTTGGCGGACTTTGAACGGCAGGGGTACAGAATGAAAAACGGCGGTTATGTGGACAAACGAATTTCGTTCTACTCAATCCTTTGTGCTGTTATCTCCCTATTGTTCGCTTGTTTCATGTGCTATCTTTGGACGGATGCAGCCAAAGACCGGGACAACTACAAGCAGTATTATGAATACTACCAAGAGCAGGCAAGGGAACAAAAGGGGAATAAATAAACATCTAACTTTACGAATTATGGGAACAACGGAACACGAAGAACCCCGGTTCTTCTTCATACTGAACAAGGGTGCGAAGTCCGGCGGCGAAATCACCCATGCCGTCCTAAACGGTAGTATCGTTTCGAAGCCGGCAGGCTGGGACGCCTTTCATGGGCTTGCACTGGCGAGAGAGAAACTAAGCAGCGAGGAAATACAACAGCAGATGAAAGAACTTGGTGTAGAAATGGAAATCGTTCCTCTGATTTGACAAGATTACCCGGAGTGTTTCAGCCGGGTAATCTTGTTACTTATCCTTGATTTTCCCTTTAAGGGCGTTTATAATCCACCCTTTCGGATTGTTCTTTTCTCGTGATTTTCCGTTTAGGAGAGCCAGTTCTCCGATAAGGTCGGTTATCTTTTCTTGTGCCGTTATGAATGTCTCTTTGTTCCGGTTTATCTCTTCCGATGTGAA
>NZ_JADNLF010000026.1:0-2475 GCF_015555825.1 Bacteroides clarus
ATCAGACATATAAATATCTATAAATTAGCAATTTACAAATTGCATCTATTTCTTGCATTTGACTAAAACGTCAATAGAACATGCTCCAACGGACATCAACAAGAGTTTTACGTTACCCTTATGTACCCATATTCTATGATAAATTATTGATTTTTAGAGTACTAATAGCAATATGCAGTTTTTATTATGACTATTAAAATATACTTTCAATTTTTACTAAGATACATTTGTAAATAAAAAAACGATATAAATAGTGGCAGTGAATGAAAATAAAAAACATATTATTTAGGAAACGGTAAACTAAGATTTCATGTAAAAATAAATACAGTAATTCAGAGATATAAAAGAATATTATAATAAGATTATGATATTTCTTCCCAAAAACATATAACGTATGACAACAAACAAATAAAGGATGCAAATCCGTAGTAAAACATAATAATTCTATCGTGCTTAACTATCAAGCCACTTAGCAAGTTTTAATTCGTTAGACAGCTGTTTCCCTTTCGTTAGACATCCGTTATCCTTTCGTTAAACAACTGTCTAACGAAAGGGAAACAGTTGTCTAACGAATCAGAGCCAGCAGCTTGGCTGCTTGTTTTTGGGGTACTTCTTGACTAAAAAAGCCTTATTCCCCACTTATTTTCCAGCAAACGGTGTTGCTTGTTTCATTTTCTCTAAATCATGAATGATGGTCATATCCATAATATTGGTATAAACTTGAGTGGTTTTTACGCTCTTATGCCCGAGTAGCTTTTGCACGGTAGTGATATTTACCCCGTTGTATATCAGCAACGTTGCATTGGTATGACGTGCCGTATGGAAAGATATATTCTTTGATAATCCGGCCAACTTTGCGAGAGTCAGCAAGTCTTTGTTGACATTTGAGTTATCTCTCAAACGAAAGAAGCCTTCAAGATTATCTCGATATTTATTAAGAATTATAATCCCTTTGCCTGCGAAAAGCAAATAAAGGGGTAAACGTACTTCTGTTCCTGTCTTTACCGATTTATATATAAGCCATGTTTCCTGATTAATATCCACAATATTCTCGGAAGATAAATTTGTAAAATCAGAGTATCGCATTCCTGCATAGCAACAGAACAGAAAAGCATCCAAAGATTTTTGTAACTTCATATATCTACCCGACAAATTCAATTTCTCCAACTTTTCCAGTTCTTCCGGCACTAAATGGGTATGTTTATTCTCCACTGTTTTTATTTTATATTTTCTGAAAGCATATTTCTGTATTTCAATATATTCCTTATTAATAGCTATATTTACGTGGCGTTTCAAATGTTTCATATGTTTTGCAATAGTATTTGTATGATACCCTTTTAACTGTAGAAAATACTCAAAAGAGGACACAAACTCAAATGTCAGATCAGAAAACGTTATATCCTTTTTGAACTCTTGCAATAACATAAGGGTGGAAAGATGATTGCGCTTAGTGCTATTCTTTAAAGATGAGTTTGTGACTTCTTGCTTGAAAAAGGATATAAACGAAGAATTATTCTCCTGAGTGGTCAACATATTCTTTAGTAGCTCTAAAGATATACGTTTGCCTTGTTGCCATAATTCCAGCTCTTTTTTCTCTATCGCTGCTACAAATTCATAAATCAACCGGTTTAGAGCATCTGCATTAGGGTGGTTCTTAACAACCAGCTTTTTGGTATCCCACTGTTCCGGCTTCAAATAAACTCTGGTGGAAAAGTACTTTTTTTTTCTGTCTAAATAGGCTTCTACCTGTACTAATGCCATACCTTTTTTGTTCAGACACTTCTTCCTGTTATACACAAGACTGTAAATAATTTTATTCATCTCAAGTTGTTTTGATTAATACTATAAACAAATAAGACGATATTCTGTGCAAAACAGGGTTTGAATAAGGATTAATATCTGCAAAAAATGGCTTCTGTTTTTTTATAGTTCATTCTTTAAAGCCATAAAAAAGACGCAAAATGTCTCACATAATCCAATCAAATAGCACAAATATGGGAGTTTTTTTAACCATTTTGTTTTAAAATACGTGTATCCGGATTAATAATTGGGTAAAATGGTTGAAACATAGTGATAGTTAATGATAGTGTTTTGAGGTTCTTTAATTGTATAAAATCTGCTATTCAGCATAAAACGGCATGTTTTGTTAACAGTTTGATAGATTTACAAGGTTTTTTCAATAAAATAGTTGCCCGTTTCATATTTATTAATATATTTGCATTTTGTTAGAGTAAAGAAACAATTAATGTAAAGTTAAACTTTAAGAGAGAATTTATGAAAAGAAAATTAATGCTGTTATTGGCCTGCCTTTTTGTAGGAATAGGCTTAGTAACTGCCCAAACACAGAAGGTTACAGGTGTTGTGATTTCTGAAGAAGATGGGCAGCCAGTTATTGGAGCCTCTGTATTGGTAAAAGGTACACAAATTGGTGCTATTACCAATGTAGATGGTGATTTTACATTACTGAACGTACCA
>NZ_JADNLF010000027.1:0-1318 GCF_015555825.1 Bacteroides clarus
CTCAGACGACCGATGCAGGAGTAGCCCGGATTGGTTTTCTTCTTCAAATCGTCCACCATCTGATGCCCGTGGTCGGGACGCATCGGGATGGAGACTTTACGGCGTTGCTGCAGTTCGAGGAAAGCCTTCATCACGTGGTACATGTCGACGTTGCCTTCCAGGTGGTTGGCTTCGTAGAAGTTGCCTTCCGCATCGCGTTGCGTGCTGCGCAGGTGCACAAAGTTGATACGGTCGCCGAACCGCTCCATCAGGGCGGCGCAGTCATTGGCGCTGCTTACGCCCAAAGAACCCGTGCACAGGCACAGGCCGTTGCTCTTGTTGGGAACGGCATCGATCAGAGCCTGGAAGTCGGCTCCGCAGCTCATGATACGCGGCAGACCCAGAATTGAGCAGGGCGGGTCGTCCGGATGGATAACCAGCTCGACACCGGCCTCGTCAGCGACGGGACAGATTTCACTGAGGAAGTAAATCAGGTTGGCGCGCAGTTTTTCGGGTGTGATGTCCTTGTAGCGGTCGAGCTCTTTCTGGAACTGCTCCAGGGTGAAGCTCTCTTCCGAACCGGGCAGGCCGGCAATCATGTTGCGTACAAGCAGCCGCTTGTCATCTTCCGTCATCCGCTCGAAGCGGGCTTTGGCCTTGGCCTTTTCCTCGTCCGTATAATCGGCTTCCGCGCCGGGACGCTTCAGCAGGAAGAGGTCGAAGGCGATGAAGGCCGCACGCTCGAAGCGCAGGGCGCGGCTTCCGTCGGGCAGCTCGTAGGCAAGGTCGGTACGTGTCCAGTCCAGCACGGGCATGAAGTTGTAGGTAACGATGTTCACACCGCATTTGCCGAGGTTGCGCAGGCTTTCCTTGTAGTTGTCTATATATCGTTGGAAGTCTCCTGTCTGTGTCTTGATATGCTCGTGTACGGGTACGCTTTCGACAACCGACCAGCGAAGCCCTACGGCCTCTATCATCTCCTTGCGTTTGTTGATTTCTTCCACTGTCCACACCTCACCGTTGGGGATGTGGTGCAGGGCGTTCACGATTCCGGTGGCTCCGGCCTGTTTGATGTCCCAAAGGCTGACCGGGTCGTTAGGACCGTACCAGCGCCAGGTTTGTTCACAAAGTGTCATATTACAATAATGGTATAAGTTTATGGATTGTATGTTTGTTCTCCGTTTCCTTTCCGAGGGGGAGAGGATTTATCCTGCGGGACGGAAATATCCGTCTTGTGGGATGAATAATTCCGCCTCACGGGATGAAATATTTCATCCCGCAAGACAAAAGGCATCGTCTTGCGGGACGGATTTTATCAGATTGAGAAGGCGTCGAAACC